>JAVHVN010000110.1:0-11562 GCA_032160545.1 Pseudonocardiales bacterium
TCGTCGAGGTGCTGGGCGCCTACCTAGGTGACGAGCGGGTGCGCGTCGTCTACCGACCGAAGTCGGTGAGCCGGGGGGAGGAGACACGCCACGAGGTGCTGCTCGGCTCTCGCTCGACGTTCGTCGCGTATCTCGGCGACGACGACTTGATGCTTACCGACCACCTCGAGCAGATGATCGACTTGCTGGCCGATGCCGACTTCGCCCATCCGTTGCCGGTGTCCGTCGAACGGGACGGGAGGCTGTTCTGGTACGCAACGGACCTGTCGCGCGCGGAGTGCCGGGAGTGGCACCAGCGCCCCGGCCGCAACGGCGTGTCCCTGAGCGGCGTCGTGCACCGGCTCTCGGCATACCGCCGGCTTCCGGTGGGGTGGCGTCCCGCACCACCTGGGTCCTGGTCGGACCACTACATGTGGCAGCAATGGTTCGCGACTCTGGGTCTGCGATACCGGACCGGGACGCGGCCGACGATCCTGAAGTTCGACGCAGCCTGGCGCACCGACTTCTCCGACGAGGAGCGACGCGCCGAACTGCTGGACTGGCGGCAGCGCTCGACGAGTCCGGATTTCGCCGACGAGCTTGCGCGACTCGCCACCGACGCGCTGCGGGACTTCGGGATCCGGGCCCAGCTCGAGCTCGCCCAGGCGCGCGACGAGCTCGCCGAGACGTCGAGCGTGGCGGCCCGAGTCCCGGAACTCGATCGCGCCATCGCCGAACTGCACGGCGACGTCCACAGCCTGCATGCCGAGATCGACCAGCTGCGCGGTCAGCTGGAGCACGCCCGTACCGAGCGTGACGAGGCGCGGCGTGAGCGCGACCTCATCGCCGCGACGCGGACGTGGCGCGCGCACGACTGGGCGACGGGCCTACGCCCCATGCAGGCCTTGCTGCGCATGCGCCGTACCGGCGTCGGGGTCTCGAAGCAGGCCTGACCCGCGTCGTCGTTCAGATACGGACCCAACGGCACTCCCCATCGCAGGCCAACCCACACCACGATGCATCTCGAGACTCTGACATCGCTCAGAGACCGACCCGAGGGCGTGCACTCTTGCGCCGGGGCCTGTCGTGCCGGACGTTGTGCGGGACGGTTTCTCGCATGATCGGGTTCGTGCTCACGGGCAGAGGGCGGCGGTGTGTTCGACGCGATTCCAGGTCTCGATGCGGCGGTCCGCACTGCATATTTGGCGCGGCTGGGGCTGGACGCGGAGCCGCCCTCAGCCGACGCACTGGCGCGGCTGGTGCAGCGGCAGGTCGAGCGGGTGCCCTACGAGACGCTGTGGATCCAGGCCGGCGAGCGTTGGTCGACGGATCCGTTCACGGCCGCGCGACGGATCGCCGAGTCTGGGCGTGGTGGGTACTGCTATCACCTCAACGGCGCCTTGGGGTTGCTGTTGCGGTCTCTGGGCTACGCGGTGCGGGGGCACGTCGGCGGTGTGCACGCGGGTGAGCGCACTGCCGATGAGATGGGAAACCATTTGGTCCTCACGGTGAGCGGCTTGCCGAGCGCGGGCAACCAGTCAGGCGTCTGGTACGTGGACACCGGTCTGGGCGACGCGATCCATGATCCACTCCCGCTCGTTCCGGGGGTGTACGACCAATACCCCTTCCGGCTGACGCTCGAGGACGAGGGAGCGGGTCGATGGCATCTGACGCACGATCCCGCGGGCGGTTTCGTTGGCATGGCATGGAGCCTGGCGCCGGCTCGCCTCGACGATTTCACCGATAAGCACACCAGGTTGTCGACCTCGCCGGAGTCGGGATTCGTGCAGGTTCCGATGGCTGAGCGTCGAGACGCCACCGGCGTAGAGATCGTTCGTGGCTTGATGCGTTCCCGCATCGGAGATGGCGCGTTCACGGCCGAGCCGCTCGTTCGCGAAGCTGACTGGTTCGACACTCTCGCCGACGTGTTCGGCATTCGATTCGGTCCTGGCAGCCTGGCGCGCGAGCGGCTCTGGTCGGCGGCGTTGGCCGCGCATCGCGCGTGGGAAGCCGCCAACCGTCCGCAGGGGCGGTCGAAACCGTCCGTCGAACCGACCTAGCTCCCGGGTGACATACGCGCAGGAGGCTCGGTACGACTCGAGGGGCGTCCGGAGAGTCCGCGAGCCCGCTCATGACGGCGGCGTGTCCGTGCGGTTCAGAAGACGTCGCCGTGCAAGCCTTCGAAACCGTCCACTGGATGCCGAACTGATCAGGAATCGAGAAGCCCGACGGCGTGGTGGGGCCTAGCGTCTTATCTGCGGCCGGCAACCGTGCCGGCTAACTGAGAGTGGAGAAGGAACCCAACAATGCCTGCAAAGAAGGCCCAGGCCGAGTCCGACGGTTTCAGCGCCGAGGAGCGCGCCGCGATGAAGGCGCGCGCTGACGAGCTGCGCGCTGAGGGCAAGCAGGGCGCGAAGAGGGCTGACGGGCTGCAAGCGGTCCTCGACAGCATCGCGAAGATGGCGCCGGGGGACAGTGCGCTGGCGGAGCGCGTGCATCTCACGGTGACCGCGGCTGCTCCCGGACTGTGGCCGAAGACCTGGTACGGGATGCCCGCATACGCGAATGCGGAGGGCAAGGTCGTGGTCGCCTTCAAGAACGCGGGCAAGTTCAACCTTCGCTACTCGACTCTGGAGTTCCAGGACGCGGCGAACCTCGACGATGGCGACATGTGGCCGGTGTCGTACGCATTGCAGAAGTGGAGCCCGGCGGTGGAGAAGAGCGTCGCCAAGCTGGTCAAGACCGCGATCTCCTGAGCGGATCCCCACCACGGCGGCAAGCCTGCCGCGCGCCTCACGTAACCACAGCCACCCGAACAATCCAGGCGAGCCACGGGGCCGGCCGGTGAGCACATCGTGGGACAGCGTGTACACCCCACGGCGCGACACGCGCTCCGCTGTGGAGGGGGACGGAGAGACACTTGGGGTTGCGGCTCACCTCGACGTGAACGTCCGGTTCGCCGGCTCCGTGTTGAGCCGCAAGAGCGGGGTGAGGCGATGCGCATTGCGGGGAGGGGATTCGGTCGGAGCCGTTGGTGGGCATGTGCGGTCGTGCTGGTCGTGGTGGTCCTGGCGGGTGCGGCGTCCCAGCGCAGATCGACTAAGGCCGGTCTGCAGCCGACGACGTCGGAAGCGGCGCCGAGCGCCGATTCGGCGACTCTCTCCCGGTCCGTGCCGCCGCCCGCCCCGAAGCTGAATGCCCTTCACCTGCCTGCGCGGGACGGCATCACCACCGTCGTCAGCCTCACCTTCGACGACGGTGTGTATGACCAGTACGCGCTGAACACGCTGCTGCCGCCCCGGCATCTGACCGCGACGCTCTATGTCAACAGCGGGTTGCTGTACGAGGACGGTTACAAGGGCAAGATGGCGCTGACCGACCTCGACGATCTCGTCCAGCACGGCGTGGAGATCGGCGGCCACAGCGTCGACCACCCGGACCTGACTCACCTGTCGACATCCTCGCTCCGGCAGGAGATCTGCGACGACCGCGCCCAGCTACGCGGCTGGGGCTACGAGATCGTCAGCTTCGCCTATCCCTCGTCGCGGTCCGACGCCGTGACCGAGGCGGTCGCTCGCAGTTGCGGGTACCTCAGTGCCCGGGTGGTCGGTGGAGTCGACTGCCCGGACTGTCCTGCCGCGGAATCCTTCCCGCCGGTGGACCGCTATTCGCTGCGCACCGCGGATGCCGTTGAGATGGGGACCGCTGTGGCCGAGATGCAACAAGACGTCCTTGACGCCGAGGCGCAGGCGCAGCAGACCGGCCGCCCGGCCTGGCTGATCATGAACTTCCACCACATCTGCGATGCCTGCAACAAGTACTCGGTGAGCGAACGCAACCTCGCCGCCCTGCTCGACTGGCTGGCACACCGGCCGGCGACGACCGCGGTCCGCGCCGTCGGTGCGGTCGTGCTGCACGGATTCAGATGACATCGCCGTGCGACCGCCACCTCGCTGCCGGCTCCGGAAGGTTGTTCGAGGTCATGATCCTCCGCCGGGGCACGGGGGTGGCCGGGGTCCTGCGGTAGCCGGTCTGTCTTGGGTGCGCCGCCATGCTGGGGCCGTTAAATGACCATGAAGCCAGGGCACCAGCAAGGTGAGCGACGTTCATAACGAATCGGGGGATTCAAGCGTTAGGGCTCGCTCCGTGTGAACCTGAGCCCGCCGAGTGGAAAGTAATCGGCGGGCTCAGGCATGGCCGCGGTCGACGCGGCGCGCCAGAGGTCCAGACGAACTGTCAACGCCAAAGCCCGCCGACCAGAGCGTTGGCTCGATCGGCGGGCTCAGGCAACGTCGCACCCGTGGGAACCCCCGCTCCCCAGACGGTGCAGGTGAAGTCTGTCCTGGAAGAAGCTTCCGGGACAGGTACCTAGGTCCTCACTCCGATCAGGGTGGTGTGCGGTCAGCATCCTGATCTTCGAGCTTCTTGCGCAGCGCGTCCAAGATCCTCTCCTCCCTGGTCCGCCGCCGCCGACCTGGGACCGGTCGTGCCCGGGCAATCAGCTGCGTTAGGGGCTGGGCGTGGACGCTGCACAACCACGCTCGTACGACACCGTTGCCGTCGCTGATCTTGTAATCATGGACCTCGCCGCGGCACTGTTCGGGGCCGCTGTCGCACCGGACGATCGTCGCCATAGACCGGACGGTGTCATGACATGTCGAGCTGAGCGTCGTCCCGGCAGCGATGTGTGAGTCTTCGCACGGCTGGACGTGCGCATCGACCGAAGCACTGCCTGCACGGTGTGGTCAGCGAGTTCGAGTTCGAGGGTTGGGTTGTGGTGCCTGACAGCGACTCACCGGACAAGCCTGTATCGGGACACAGCGCACGACGGGCGGAGACACTGATGCACTAGGGCAGCGCGGCGGCCGTATCAGCCGCGCTTGATCGTCATCCATGTCCGTCGCCCGCAACTGGAGTCCGTATGCAGTTCGGTCTCGCCGTCCCGACCGGGACCGAAGGGATGATGTATCCCGTCCCGTACGCCGACCCGCAGCAGGCCGTCGACCTCGCCGTCTACGCCGAGCAACTGGGCTTCGACTCGGTATGGGGCAACGACCACGTCAGCACTCAGGCTTACGTGCGCGGCGAGTTCGCCGAGCCGCCCCGCTTCTACGATCCCTACGTCTACCTCTCCTACGTCGCGGCCCGCACCGAGCGGATAACGCTCGCGACGGCGATCACCGTGATGCCCTTCCGGCATCCGGTCGTCGTCGCGAAGCAGGCGATGACGCTCGACCAGCTCTCCCGCGGGCGGTTCCAGTTGGGACTCGGCATCGGCGCCTACCGGGAGGAGACCGAGGCCATGTGGCCGGACCGGCCGATGCACCGTGGCCGGCACGCCGAGGAGTTCATGCAGGCGCTGGGCCTGCTGATGACCCAGCGCCGGGCCCGCTTCGCCGGCGAGTACATCCAGTTCGACGACGTGGAGAGTTACCCGAAGGCGGTGCAGAACCCGCTGCCGATGCTGTCCGGCGGAAACGCGGCCGGCTCCAGGGAGCGTGCCGGTCGCTATGCGCACGGCTGGCTGCCCGCCTGCCTGACGCTGGCCGAGATCACCGCCGGGATGGCGGACGTGCGGCGTAGCGCCGAGGAGGTCGGGCGGCAACTGCCGGACGACTTCGACGTGGCGCCGCAGATGGCCGTGGCGCTCGGAGCGACGACCGAGGACGCGATGGAGGTCTTCCGGTCCTCCCAGCTGTTCAACCACATGCGCTCGCTGTCGGAGTCGACCCTGAAGGGGCGCCAGGCCGACTGGTCCGGGCGCAACCTCATCGGCACCGCCGAGCAGATCGTCGACCGCGTCGGCGAGTACGCAGACGCCGGCGTGACCACGTTGTCGGGTCTGCTCTTCGCGGCCAACGACATCGCGCGGACGCGCGAGCAGATGCAGGAGTTCGCCGAGACGGTCATCGCCGTCGTCAACAGTGGCCATACGACGTCGCAGCGGGCGTCCGTCGCAGTGCCGGAGGAGTCCCGTGGCTGAAGGTCTTGTCGCTCAGCGCATCGCGCGGTTGCGCAGCCACCTGGCGGACGCGCCGTTCGACGCCTTCCTCGCGGTATCGCCGGCGAACGTTCTCTACGCCACCGGCTACCGCAGCATGGGTTCGACGGTGTTCGGGCTCCCGTCCATGGGCGCGCTGGTCTCGGGCGATCGCACCGTAGTGGCAGGCCCGGTCGCCGACTCCGCACCCGCCACCGACGCCGCTCTGGCGGTCGAGGATTACGTGCCGTACGGACGGTTCTACTTCGAATCGGCCAGTGAACTGCCCGCGGCGTTCACACCGGACGCCCACCCCGGTTACGTCGAGGCGGTGCATGCGGCGGTCGTGTCGGCCGGCCTGGCCAACGCCACGATCGGCGTCGACGACGCGGCGATCAACCCCGCCACCCTCGCCCGGCTCTCGGTCGCGCTGCCGGACGTCCGGTTCGTCGATGCGTCGGGGTGGGCACTGCACGTCCGGTCGGCGAAACTGCCTGGTGAGATCGCGCTGCTCGAGCGCAGTGCGCGCGTCGCCGAGGACGGAATCGCGGCGGCCATCGACTCCGCAGCCGTCGGAGTCAGCGAACGCGAACTCGCCGGGACGGTGGCCGCACATATGGCCGCCGCCGGTGCGGAGCCGCGATTCGTCGTCGCCACGACCGGTCCGCGCAGCGCGTTCGCCGACGTCTTCCCTACGGATCGCCGGCTGGAGCCGGGTGACCTCGTGCGCTTCGACGTCGGCTGCATGATCGACGGCTACTGGTCCGACATCGGTCGTACCGCGGTCGTCGGCGGACCGGACAGCCTGCAGGCGAAGCGGTACCAGGCGATCCTCGAAGGCGAGGAGCAGCAGTTGTCCGCGATCCGGCCCGGGGTCACTGCGCAGTCGATCTTCGCGCTGGCGGTCGAGGTCGTCGAGGCGAACGGCATCGCGCCGTACCGCCGCCAGCACTGTGGGCACGGCATCGGCATGGACGTCTACGAGCCGCCGATCATCAATGCGAGCACGGACAGCGTTCTGGAGGAGGGCATGACGTTCTGCCTCGAGACGCCGTACTACGTGCTCGGGTGGGGCGGGATGATGGTCGAGGACACCATCGTGCTCACCGCCGACGGCCACCGCCGGTTCACCGTCACCGACCGCAGCCTCCGCGTCATCCCCGCGTGAGCGGCGCGTACGCCGGCGCGTTGCGCTGCCCCAGATGCGGGCGGGACGCCGACGAGGCCGCCGCGTTCGAGTTGTGCGGCCCGTGCACCGAACAGGGTCAGCACGTCAACCACCTGCCGGTGTACGACCTCTCGCGCATCGCGCCGGGCTGGGCTCGGGACGACCGGCAACCCGGCATCTTCCGTTACCGCGACCTGCTTCCCGTCGGGGCGTCGACCCGGCCGGTCTCGCTCGGTGAGGGCGGCACGCCGTTGCTGCCGCTGACCCGCATCACGCAACGGGTGGGGGCGGCGGCGGTGTACCTCAAGGACGAGTCGCGCAACCCGACCTGGTCCTACAAGGACCGGTTGGCGGCGGTCGGCCTGACGAAGGCGCGTGAGGACGGCTGCGAGGTCGTCGTCGTCTCCAGTACCGGCAACCACGGCGCTGCTGTCGCGGCGTACGCAGCCGCCGCCGGAATCCGGTGTGTCGTGCTGACGCTCGAGTCGGTGCCGCTCACGATGAAGGTCCTGATGCAGTCGTTCGGGGCGCACGTCGTCGCATTGGCCAGTGCGCCGGAGAGGTGGACGGTGATGCGCGAGGCGATCCGGGCGCACGGCTGGATGCCGATGTCAGGCTTCGTCAACCCGCCGGCCGGTTCGAACCCGTTTGCCGTGGACGGCTACAAGACCATGGCGTACGAGATCGTGGAGGATCTCGGCGACGCTCCGGACGTGGTGGTCACGCCGGTCGCCTACGGCGACGGTATCGTCGGCCTCTACCGCGGGTTCCTGGACCTGGTCGCGCTGGGCGCTGCCAGCAGGGTCCCCCGCCTGGTGGCGGCCGAGGTGTTCGGACCGTATGCGAAGGCTGCGGCGAGCGGCGAGCCCGGCTCGGCCAGTGCGGTGGCCGCCGGCCCGTCCGTCGCGTTCTCGATAGCGACACCGCTCGCGACCTTCCAGGGGCACCGCGCGATGACCGCGAGCGGCGGAACCTCGGTCGCCACGTCGAGCGATCGCGACATCCTCGCCGCGCAGGCACTGCTCGCCCGTGAGGAGGGGATCTATCTCGAAGCCTCCTCGGCGCTGACCATCGCCGCTCTGGACGGCCTGCACAGCCGTGGTGAACTCGGCGGCGACGATGTCGTCGTCTGCATCGGCACCTCCACGGGGTTGAAGGACATCGCAGCCACCGCCTCGACGCTGGCGCCCGTCCCGGTCATCGCGCCGACGCTCGCAGCGTTGGAAGCGACGATGCCGGCCGCGCCATGAAGGTCGGCTACGCGCCTTCCGGTGGCCGCCGGGCCGACGACGCCGTGGCCGCGGCCGTCGCCGTCGAGCGGGCCGGCTTCGACGAGGTGTGGCTCTCGGAGGACTACTTCGAGCGCGGAGCCTTCGCGATCGCGGGCGCCGTCGCAGCGTCAACCGAGCGCGTCGGTCTCGGCATCGGCGTGGTCAACCCGTGGACCCGCCACCCGGTCCTGACCGCGATGGAGTTCGCCGGTCTGGATGAACTCAGTGGCGGGCGAGCCGTCCTCGGGCTCGGGGCCAGCAACAGCCGGTGGATGTCGGACATGCTCGGGCTGCCCTTCGACCAACCGCTCGCCCGGCTCGTCGAGTGCGTGCAGCTCGTGCGCGCGGTCCTGGCGGGGACGCCGGTGAGCCATCACGGGCCGGGGTGGGACGTCGAGACGGCGTTGTCGTTTCGGCCCTTGCGCACCGATCCCCCGATCGTGCTCGGGGTGAAAGGGCCTCAGGCGCTGCGGCGGGCGGGGCAGGTCGGCGACGGCGCGTTTCTGTCCGTCCTCTCCTCACCCGGTTACGTCCGTTGGGCGCGTGAGCAGGTCGGGCGGCCCGGCTGCGCGTTGTCGTCCTATGTGTTGCTGTCGTGCGGGCCGGATGCGGCCGCCGCTCGCGAAGCGATCCGTCCGGTCGTGGCGAAGTATCTAGGCATCCACGGCGTCCACGAGATCACCCGGCGGGCCGGGATCGAGCCGGAGCTTGCCGCGCGCTTCCGCACTGCGTTGCTCGCCGGCCGGCCCGCCAGTGAGCTCGTCACCGACGCCCTGCTCGACGCCGTCGCCGTGGCCGGCGACCGCGAGAGCTGTGCCGGCGCGCTGCGCCGACTCGCCGACGCCGGGCTCGACGCGGTCGTCCTGCTCGAGACCCCCGGCGCGCAGAGCCAGGCGGTGATCGACGAGGCGTTGGCGTGCGTCGAGCTGGCCGGGCTGCGCTAGCCCCCGAGCAGGCTCTGCGCACGCAGCGCGAGCGAGAATCCGAGCGCGTCCGTCGGGTTGCGCACGTCATGGCCGGTGAGTTCCCTCACCCGTCGCAGCCGGTAGGCGATCGTGTTGACGTGCACCAGCAGGCGGTGCGCGGTGGCCTGCGTGGACATGCTCAGGTTGATGTACTCGCGGATCGTCTCGACCAGTTGCGGGTGTGGTGTCAGCGCTCCGAGGTGGCTCTCGAGCAGGGTGCGCGCGGCCGCCGGGTTGGTCAGCAACATGACGTCGACGACGACGTCGCCGTACATCAACACTTCGTGACCGCGGCCCTGACGCAGCCCGACCTCCAGCGCCATCAATGCCTCGTGGCATGAGGCGCGCGCCTCGGCAAGGCTCTCGTATTGGTCCCCGACGCCCGCGACGACGTCGAAGCGCTGCTGCATGGGGTCCAGGGCCCGTCGGATCACCGGGAGCGAATCGCGCTCGGCGGCCGGCAGCAACAGGATCAACGCGTTGTCCCGGACCCCGACGATCGGCGACGGCCCGCGGATCTCGCCCAGCCGGGCCAGAAGGTGACGGCGCAGCTGGGAGAGGTCAGCCGATGGGTCCTCGGCTCCCGGCCGGGCGAGCGCGGTGAGGGCGATGCACCGGTACGGCACCGACGGGTTCGCACCGACGAGGCGTGCCTGCGCGTCGATCTCGACCCGGTCGCCCGCCGAGCCGTCCACCAGCCGCGCCACGAGGACCGCGACGCTGTCGGTGTGGTCCTTCTGCAACTGCCGGTAGGTCTCCACGTAGGCCTCGGCGGTTGCCTGCTCGGCCCGGTCGAGGATCGTGCTGATGGCCCGGATGCCGTTGCGCTGCTCGGCACTGTTCAAGCCCGCCTGGATGCAGACCAGGCAGAAGGCGTCGATCAGTACCCGTTCGGCGACGCGCCACGACTGGATCATTCCGGACAGCGGGACACCCTGCAGCGCGCGGGTACGCCCGAGTTCGTCGAGCCGTTCGCGGTCGTCGTCGTCGATGTCGCGGCCGCTGCGCATGAATTCCAGCGTGTGCTGGATGTTCGGACGCACCTGCTCCGCAAGCACGGCGCGGTCCGGGAGGATGTCGCTGTAGCCGGCGACGGTCTTCCACACCCGGCTCGTGATCTCGTCGACGATGGCTCCCAGATCGGTCAGGAGCTGTGCGCCGGCGAGCTGCAATGCGGTCGGTCCGAGCCCTTGCTGCACGCCGTGGCCTCCTCGCTTCGCGCCACTCGGCCGACGGCCGACGGTGATCCGACGCTTTCGGCGAATCTAGCGGTCCGGCGCGCACCACGGTGGCGTTCGCGAGCACTGCACAGCCGGCTCCGGGGGGCCGCAACGCGGCCGAAACAACCCAGACCCGATCGCGTCACGCAACCCGGCGCGGACGAGGGGAACTGTCGGCGAACACAACCGGTGACGAGACCATTTGGTGAGGGCGACCGTAGTTGAGGTCGGTCGCCGTGGGCGAAGGTTTGCACACCAGCCGCAATCACCAAGGAGAACGCAGTGGTCAGATGGGAACTCGACCCGGCGCGGACTGCGTTGATCGTGGTCGACCTTCAGAACCTCTTCGTGGAGGGACACGCGCCGATCTCGGCTCCGGACGGGCCGCTGATCCTCGAGCGCATGAACGAGCTCGCCGCCACGTGCCGTGCGCTGGGAATGCCGGTGATCTACACCGCGCACATCCTGCGCGCAGACCTGTCCAATATCGGCCAGCTCGAGCACATCTTCCCGGTGATGCGCGAGGAAGGGATCATCAGCTCGGGCAGTGAGCCGGCCGCAATGCACCCCGGCTTCAAGGTCGGGCCCGACGACATCTACCTCGAGAAGCCACGCTTCGGTTCGTTCACCGGTACCGACCTCGAGCTGATCTTGCGCACCAAGGGCATCGACACCGTGATCCTCGGCGGGATAGCCACCAACGTCTGCGTCGAGACGACGGCGCGTGAGGCGAACCACCGCGAGTTCAAGGTCGTCTTCTTGTCCGATGGCACCACCGCCGGCGAGTACGCGGACGCCGGCTGGGGGACCCTCACGCCGGCCGAGGTGCAGAAGGCGACGCTCACGATCATGGCCTACGCATTCGCGGAGGTCACCACCTGCAACGACGTCGCGTCCCGGCTTAGCGCCACCGCACAGTCATAGCCCTGCGCCCGTACGGCGCTCAACGTCGTCCGACAGCGTCGTTCGGCGTCATGAA
>JAVHVN010000148.1:0-9004 GCA_032160545.1 Pseudonocardiales bacterium
CCGCCACCGCCGCCGCAGCGGCCGGCGAGCCGAGCGACACCGAGGAGGACATGCCCCCAGCCTGCCGCCCGGCACACCACCCCACCCGCGCCCTATTCGAACCTGTGCACGAAAACCCGGCTGTGGATTGTCGAGGCCGGAATTGTCAGGGCCCCGCATTCCCAAACTGCTTGGAGCACAGTCCGAAACCGCTCTCAGCGCGCGCTATTCGGGAGGGCCACGACAGGAGACCTGCGACCCCGTCGCCTAGGCTCCTGGGATCGGTCGAGGGATCGGTCGACGCAGCGAAGGGGCGGGGATGGGCGAACTGGTTCGGGTCGACGTCGGCAGCGCCACGGTGGACCCAGGGCAAGCGAGCCTCCCGGCGGGCGTGGCAACCATCCGCCTCGCCCGCCCGCCGATGAACGCGCTCAACACCCAGGTGCAGGAGGAGCTGCGCGCCGCGGCTGCCCAGGTCACGCGCGACGATGCGATCCGCGCCGTCGTCATCTTCGGCGGTGAGAAGGTGTTCGCCGCCGGAGCCGACGTCAAGGAGTTCGCCGCGCAGGACCACGCGACGATGATGCGCGACGCCGACCGGCTCTCGTCCTCGCTGACGGCGCTCGCCGAGATCCCGAAGCCGGTCATCGCGGCGGTAACCGGTTACGCGCTCGGCGGTGGCTGCGAGCTGGCGTTGACCGCCGACTTCCGGGTCAGCGCCGACAATGCCAGGTGGGGGCAGCCCGAGATCCTGCTCGGCATCATCCCGGGAGCGGGCGGGACGCAACGGCTGCCGCGGCTGATCGGGCCGGCCAAGGCGAAGGACCTGATCTTCACCGGCCGCTTCGTCGAGGCCGACGAGGCGCTGAGCATCGGGCTCGTCGACGTGGTGGTCCCAGCGGCGGAGGTCTACCCGACGGCGCTCGCGATGGCCGCGAAGTTCGCGAAAGGCCCGGCGCTCGCCCTGGCCGCCGCGAAGGCCGCGATCGACGGAGGTGTCGACGGCGACCTGCGCAACGGGCTGCGCCTCGAGTCGCACCTTTTCGCCTCGTTGTTCGCGACCGAGGATCGCGCGACCGGCATGGCCTCGTTCATCGAGCACGGCCCGGGCAAGGCGGTGTTCGGGTGACCGCCGTGCCGAATCCGCATGCGACGGCCGAAGAGGTCGAGGCGGCCTGGAACGACCCGAAGCTCGCCAACGTCCTGTACCACGACTGGGAGGCCGGCACCTACGACGAGAAGTGGTCCATCTCGTTCGACGAGCGCTGTATCGACTATGCACGCGACCGCTTCGAGCACGTCGCGGGCACGGCCGGCTGGCCGTACCCGAAGGCGCTCGAGCTGGGCTGCGGAACCGGTTTCTTCACGCTCAACCTGAAGCTCGCTGGCGTCCTGGACGAGGGCCACGTCACCGACCTGAGCCCCGGCATGGTCGAGGTCGCTGCGCGCAATGCCCGCTCGCTCGGCTTCGAGGTCGAGGGCCGCGTCGCCGACGCCGAGCGACTGCCCTACGACGACGACACGTTCGACCTTGTCGTCGGCCACGCGGTGCTGCACCACATCCCGGACGTCGAGCTGTCGCTGCGCGAGGTGTTGCGCGTGCTCAAGCCCGGTGGCCGGTTCGTGTTCGCAGGCGAGCCCACCCGGCACGGTGACTACATCGCGCGGCGGCTCAGCCGCTTCACCTGGTGGGCGGCGACCAACGCCACGAAGCTGCCGCCCCTCGCCGCGTGGCGCCGACCGCAGGCCGAACTGGACGAGTCGTCACGAGCCGCCGCGCTCGAGGCCGTCGTCGACATCCACACCTTCACGCCCGCGGAGCTCGAGGCGATCGCGCGCCGCGCCGGCGCCGTCGCGGTCGACGTCAAGACCGCCGAGCTGACCGCTTCGTGGTTCGGCTGGCCGGTGCGCACGTTCGAGTACGCGGTGCCCCGGGAGAAGCTCGGCATGCGCTGGGCCAACTTCGCTCTGAAGTCGTGGACGAGGCTGTCCGCCGTCGACCGGGTGCTCGAGCACGTCGTGCCCCGAGGCCTCTTCTACAACGCCGAGATCACCGGCCTGAAGCCCTGACGGTGGACGGACGGCGCGAGCAGGCGACCGGACGGCCGGGAGCCCGGCTCCGTCCGCGAGTCGTGCTGTTCGATCTGGACGGCACGCTGTCGGACTCCGCGCCCGGCATCCTCGCGTCGCTGCGCCACGCCTTCGCCGTCACCGGCGTGCCGCCACTCGATGCGCAGACCGAGCAGGCCCTCCTCGGCCCGCCGTTCTACGACTCCTTGCCGCCGTACCTCGGCGACGTGCCGCTCGACGCGGTGATCGCGGCCTATCGCGAGCGCTACGGGCGCGAGGGCATGTACGACACCGCGCCGTACGACGGCATGCGGCAGCTGCTCGAGGACCTGCGAGGCGGCCGCGTGACGATGGCCGTGGCGACCAGCAAGCCGGAGCCGTACGCGGTACCGATCGTCGAGCACCTCGGCCTCGGCGAGTTCTTCGCGACTGTCGGCGGCGACGAGCTCGACGGGTCGCTGCGCACGAAGGCGCTGGTGATCGGCAAGGTCCTCAGGCGGCTCGGCGACCCGGATCCGGCCGACGTGCTCATGGTCGGCGATCGCGTCCACGACGTCGCCGGCGCGCGCGAGCACGGCATCGCCGCGATCGGGGCCGGGTGGGGCTACGGCCTGCCCGGCGAGCTGCAGGCGGCCCGTCCGCTCGCCATCTGCCCGACACCGCGCGAGCTGCACCGGCTGCTCGACCTGGACGGCACCGATGCTGCAGCGAGCTGACCCCGAGCCGCTGCGCAGCGCGCGATTCCTCACCCTGTCGTCCCTTCGCTGGATCGTCCGCAACCGGGCCTGGACGCCCTGGTACCTCGTCCGGTACTGGCGATTCCTCGTGTTCAGGGCCCGCAACCCGCACGTCATCACCCGTGGGTTCGTCTTCATGGATCGCGGAGTCGAGATCTATGCCCGTCGCGGCTACGGCCGGCTCGTCCTCGGTCGCTGGGTGCATCTCGGTGTCGACTGCGCGCTGCGCTGCCACGAGGGCACTCTCAGCCTCGGCGACAAGAGCGTCCTGGCCCGCGACATCTCGATCAACTGCTACCTCGATGTCGAGATCGGCGATTCGGCGTTGATCGCCGACAGCGTGTACGTCTCGGACTTCGACCACAAGTTCAGCGACCTGACCCAGCCCATCAAGGACCAGGGCATCGCGAAATCGCGGGTGCGCATCGAGCGCGATGTCTGGCTCGGCACCAAAGTGACGGTGTCGCGCGGCGTCGTCATCGGTGAGGGCACCGTCGTCGGTGCCAACGCGGTGGTGACGCGCGACCTGCCCCCTTACTCGGTCGCGGTCGGTGCGCCCGCCCGGGTGGTCAAGGATCGGCGCGCACTGCACTGACTATCCGCGTGCGGGCTAAGGTCGCGGCGTGACGGACCTCGACCGCAGTTCCCGTGCCGCGCGCCACTGGCTGAACGAAGCGATCCGCAAGGTCGAGGCCGATGCCAACCGGTCGGCCGATACGCACCTGGTCCCATTCCCGGTTCCCGCGTGCCCGGACGTCGACCTCTATCTCAAGGACGAATCCACCCACCCGACCGGCTCGCTGAAGCACCGGCTGGCGCGCTCGCTGTTCCTCTACGGGCTGTGCAACGGCGATATCGCCGAGGGGACGACGGTGACCGAAGCGTCGTCGGGGTCCACCGCCGTCAGCGAGGCCTACTTCGCCCGCATGCTCGGCCTGCCGTTCGTCGCGGTGATGCCGCGCTCGACGAGCGCGGAGAAGATCGCGTTGATCGAGCGCGAGGGTGGGCGGTGCCATCTGGTGGACGACCCGACCACCGTGTACGCCGAGGCGGCCCGGCTCGCCGCTGAATGCTCCGGTCATTACCTCGACCAGTTCACCTACGCCGAGCGGGCGACCGACTGGCGGGGCAACAACAACATCGCCGAGTCGATCTTCGAGCAACTGGTTCTCGAGCGGCACCCCATCCCGCGCTGGATCGTGGTCGGCGCGGGCACCGGAGGGACGAGCGCGACGATCGGCCGGTACGTCCGCTACCGCCGGCACGACACCTGGCTAGCGGTCGTCGACCCGGAGAACTCGGCGTTCCTGCCCGGCTGGCGCGACCGGGACAGCACGTCGACGACCGGCTGCGGCTCCAGGATCGAGGGCATCGGCCGGCCGCGTGTCGAGCCGAGCTTCATGGCGGGAGTGGTGGACCGGATGATGGCGGTGCCCGACGCCGCCTCGATCGCGTCGGCGCGCGCCGTCGAGCCGATCCTCGGGCGCCGGGTGGGTGCCTCGACGGGGACGAACCTGTGGGGCGCGCTGCACCTCGCGCACGAGATGCAGCGTGCCGGCACTGCGGGCAGCATCGTCACCCTGCTGTGCGACGGGGGCGAACGCTACGCACAAACCTGCTACGACGACGAGTGGCTCGCGGCGAACGGCATCGACGTGGCGGCCTATGCGCCGCGGGTCACGGAGTTGCTCAGCGCACGTTCGTAGACAGCGGCCGTCGCGGCGGCGACCGCATGCCAGGTGTAGTCGCGGCCGACGCGCCGTGCCGCGCGCCGCACCGCAGTGGCGGCGGCCGTCGGATCACCGAGCACCTCGCTCACCGCGCTGACCAGGCCCGCGACGTCGCCGGTCTCGAAGGACGCGGTGGCGATGCCCGCGGCGACGAGGTCACGCAGCCCGCCGGTGCGGGACACGACCAGTGGCACACGCGCCGCGGCCGCCTCGAGCGCGACGATCCCGAAGGGCTCGTAGCGGGAGGGCACGACGACGACGTCAGCAGCGGCGAGCATCGGCGCGAGCTCGTCCTCGGGGACGAACCCGGCCCACTCGACGACCCGGGACACACGGCGCCGGCGCGCGCGGGCCTGTAACTCGTCCTCGTACACACCGGTGCCGGCGACGAGCAGGCGCAGCCCCGGCCACCGCTGCTTGAGCGCGGGCACAGCGTCGATCAGGTGCTGCACGCCCTTCTCGTGTACGAGCCGGCCGGCGTACATCAGTAAGGGACCGTCCCCGGCGTGCCGGGCGCGGGCAGCGGCGACGGTGCGTGCGCCGGTGCGCCACGACTCGGGCCGGATCCCGTTCGGCACGACCGTGACGTGCTCCGGTGGGACCTCGAACAGCGACAGGGCCTCCGCTCGGGTGGCGTCCGAGCAGGTGATCACCGCCGCGGCCCGGTGGGCCAGCCACCTCTCTACCGAGTGGATCGCCAGGTTGAGCGGGGCGGGCAACCAGCCCTGGTGCCGCCCGGCCTCGGTCGCGTGGATCGTGACGACCAGCGGCGCGTGTGCCGCCTCGGCGAGCGTGATGCCGCCCTGGGCGACCAGCCAGTCGTGCGCATGGACCACGTCGGGCCGCCAGCGGCGCACGATCGGCAGCGCGGCGCGAATCAACGCGTGCTCGGACGCCAGGGCCCACGCGAGCAGCGATTCGGTGGTGAAGTCGATGGCGACCGGGTCGGCAGCCGCGCGCCTGACCCGCACCCCGTCGCGCAACTCGTCGACCGCGGAGCCGGCTTCGCCACGGGTGACGACCTGCACCTCGTGCCCGGCGGCGACCAGTTCGCGGGCGAGTGCGTCGACGTGACGGCCTAGACCACCGACGACGAGCGGCGGGTACTCCCATGTCAGCATCAGCACCCGCACGGCGACAGACACTAGTGTCGAGCCGTGGCAGACCCGGCACCGACGGCACCTGTGGCACCCGCGGCGCGACGTGCGGCGGCGGCGGTCGTCCTGGTCGTCGCCGCCGCAGTGCTGTTCGGGCTGTACCGCATCGCCAGTGGCAGCGAGCATCACTCGTACTCGTCGGGGACGTTGCCCCCGAGCACGGTGCGACTGAACGCAGGCACGACCTACCACCTGTCCGTCCGCGGTGGCGTCGACGAGGTGACGCGTCGCGGCGGGTCGTTGGCCGCCCCGCCGTGCACCTGGTCGACGGGGGGAGGTGCGCCGCAGGGGCTCGCGGTCGCCGTCGAGAGCGCACAGACGAAGGCGACGAACACGGTCGCGTCGTTCGTCGCGCCGGCGAGCGGCGACGTTCGCATCGAGTGCCCGGGTTGGGGAGCGGTCTTCGTCGACGACGCCGCGAACAGCGCGCCCGATGTCGCCGGCTGGTTCCTCGTCCTCGGTGGGATCGCGCTGGCCGTCGGCGTGCCACTGGGGCTGTCGGCGCTGCGAGCACGCAGCCTCGAGCGAGCCCGGCTCCGGCGCGCGGTGTCAGTCGCTCGGGCGACGGGCGAGTACGACGAGGTCCAGCGAACGGTCGACCTGCAGTTCGCCCGCGGCGGCGATCTCGAAGTCCGCGGGCCCGATGGAGGCGACGTCCTGGACTAGGGCCTCGTCCCATGCGTCCGGCGGCGACGCGAGTTGCGCCGCGACGAACGAGTCCCACCGTGCGTCGAGTTCGCGCAGCCGGCGGCCGGCATGCAGCCCGTACACCCTCTCGACGCTGAAGCCGTTGCGCACCAACAGGTCGGTCAGCTCCGCGGCGGTGAACTCCTTCGTATGGAAGGGGTTCACCGGCTCGTCCAGACCGGGGGAGAAGGTGAGCCGGTTGGGTGTCGTCACCAGCAGCCGCCCGCCGGGGCGCAGCACCCGCAGGCACTCGCGGACGAACTCGCCGTGGTTCCACACGTGCTCGATCACCTGCAGCGTCGCGACGACGTCGATCGACTCCGACGGCACCGGCAGCGCTGCGAGGTTGGCGCGGACGAAGGGGGCCTGGGGGTACGTCCGGGCCGCGTGCGCAGCCGTGGTCGTGTCGTAGTCCATGCCCACGATGCGCGCTGCCGCCGTGGCCAGCAGCGCGGTGCCGTAGCCCTCGCCGCAGCCGACCTCGAGAACGGTCCGCTGCTCGACCAGCGGCAGAGCGAACCGGTACGCCGCCTCGTGCCTGCGGAACCAGTAGTTCTCGGCCGGGACGCCGGGCACGGTGCGCTCGCCGGTAAGGGGCAGCATGCCGGTGGATGCCGGCCCAGCGGTTCCCAAGTCGAATGCGCCTCCTGCGTATCGGCTCCGCGTAACGCTCGCTGCGACGAACCTCGGCCCAATGACCATGCCTCGCGAGAACCGTAGCGTCACGCGCGCGGTGCCCGGCGAAGCCGCAGGCCATGTCCGAGCCACACCAATGACACCGACCGGTGGGCAGCCGCGATGTGGGGGCGTCTCGCCGGACACCTCGAGGATCGCAGCGTCGATCAGCGAGCGGACGCCGCCAGCCGAGCCGTTGGCCGCCTCGCCAGGCGGCACCGCTGCGGTTTTCTGCGCCCGTGCGGTGAGTCGATCTTGCTAAAGGTGGTTGCTTCACCGGTCAGCTTCACGTCGTTGTGGTGGACGAACTGGAGGGCCCTTCACAACTGTCCACGCCCGTCACCGGTGCCTTCCCCACGGATCGACCCGTGCGGGCGCCGACTTGCAAGGCATAGCCTGCCAGGGTGACTCCAGAGCGGGTCGAGGTCGAAAGCGCGATGCAGACCACTCACAACCAGTGGCCGGTCGAGGCGATCGGAAGACGGACGAGCCGTTGGTGCCACATCGTTGGGCGCACGTGAGTCGGATGATCACATGTCGCACAGCTCGAGGTAAGGCACCGTGCACGGCGGCCTGACCCGCCGGATGGTCATCGCCAGCGCGCTGCTCGCGCTGCTGACGAGCGCCGCATTCGCCGTGTTGCTGTTGGCGATCCGTGATCAGCGGAGCTCAGCTCAGTTGGCTCGACATGCCCAGGAGGTGCTGGCCGCCGCAAACCGGGTCGAGCGACTCCTCGTCGATATCGAAACAGGAGCCCGCGGCTACCTGCTGACCGGCGATAACCGATTCCTGCAACCGGCATATGCCGGCGAAGCCGGTTTCGCACAGGCCAGCAGCGAGCTTGTCGACCTCACCAAGATTCTGCAACAGAAGGAGACGCCCGGGACGCTGACTGCGATCGATGTGTCAGGAACAGCACAGGCGATCAAACTCAAGGGCGAGGCGTACATCCGGGACTATTTTCGCCCTCTCATAACGGCGGCGGAACGCGGTGATCCGGCCGCGCGCAGTGTGGAACAGGCGGAGTTGGGCAAGGTGATGTTCGACGACATCCGGTCAGACTTCAGCACGCTTGAGCAGACCGAGCAGCGAGTCGCCGCAGAGCGCGATGACCGCGCGAGTAAGAACGCCAACCAGGCGACGATCGCCGCGATCGCCGGGCTGGGCGGGAGCGTCGTGCTGGTCGCCTTCTTCGCCACCTACCTGAGCCGCGCCATCGTGCGACCGGTCCGCCAGGCGTCCGTGATGGCTCACCGACTCGCGAGCGGCGATCTGTCGACCCGCGTGCCGACGACCGGAGTCGCCGAGATCGGAGTGCTCGAGAAGTCTTTCAACACCATGGCAAGCTCGCTGCAGCGCAGCCAATCGGAGCTCGCCAATCTGCTTGAAGAGCAGGCCGCCCTGCGCCGGGTCGCCACTCTCGTCGCCGAGGGCACCCCGCCGGAGAAGGTCTTCCCCGCGGTCAACGAGGAGGTGGCCCGGCTGCTCGACGTCGACGGCACGCGCTTGATGCGCTTCGAGGCCGACGGGACGGCGACCTTCGTCGCCAGTTGGGGTGAACCGACGATCGTCCCGGCGGGCACGAGGATCACGCTGGATGGGCGCAACATCGGATCTCTGGTGCGTAGCAGCGGCAGGTCGGCGCGCATCGAGAACTACGCGGACGCTCCTGGCTCTGCCGCTGCGATCGCCCGCGAGCGCGGCGTCCGTTCGGCCGTAGGCGCGCCGATCACGGTGGAGGGGCGGCTCTGGGGTGCGATGGTCGCGTTCTCCAAAGCGGACGAACCGCTCCCTTCGGGCATCGAGCTGAGGCTGGCCGACTTCACAGACCTCGTCGGTACCGCCATCGCGAACACCCAGGCGCGGGTCGACCTCACGGGGTCTCGGGCGCGCGTGGTGAACGCTACCGACGACATCCGCCGCCGCATCGAGCGCGACCTGCACGACGGGACCCAGCAGCGGCTCGTCT
>JAVHVN010000149.1:0-14103 GCA_032160545.1 Pseudonocardiales bacterium
CCGCCACCGCCGCCGCAGCGGCCGGCGAGCCGAGCGACACCGAGGAGGACATGCCCCCAGCCTGCCGCCCGGCACACCACCCCACCCGCGCCCTATTCGAACCTGTGCACGAAAACCCGGCTGTGGACACACAACACCCAAACCGTCACACCCATCAGCTAGCGCCGTCCACGACCGACCGGCGGTGCACGCCGCGCGAATGGGAGACTGGCGCGGTGCTGCGTTGGATCACCGCCGGCGAGTCGCACGGCCCCGCCCTGGTCGCCGTGCTCGACGGGCTGCCCGCAGGCATCGAGGTGACCACCGCCGACCTGGGCCGTGACCTCGCGCGTCGCCGGTTGGGCTACGGACGCGGCGCCCGGATGAAGTTCGAGCAGGATGCGGTCGAGCTGACCGGCGGGATCAGGCACGGTGTGTCGATGGGCGGCCCGATCGCCGTCCGGGTCGGCAACTCCGAGTGGCCGAAGTGGGAGACCGTGATGTCCGCCGACCCGGTCGACGCGGACGTCCTCGCCGAACTCGCCCGCAATGCTCCGCTTACCCGGCCGCGGCCCGGCCACGCCGACCTGGCCGGCATGCAGAAGTACGACCTGGAGGACGCGCGTCCGGTGCTCGAGCGGGCCAGCGCTCGCGAGACGGCCGCGCGCGTGGCCATCGCCGCGGTCGCCAAGGCCTTCCTTCGGCAGGCCCTCGATGTGCACGTGCTCAGCCACGTCGTCTCGATCGGCTCGATCAGCGCGCCGACGGGCGTCGTCCCTGGACCCGGCGACGAGGACCGCGTCGATGAATCCGAGGTCCGCTGCCTCGACGACGCGGCCAGCGACGCGATGATCGCCGAGATCGACGCGACCAAGCGGGCGGGCGACACGCTGGGTGGCGTCGTCGAGGTGCTCGCGTACGGACTCCCGCCGGGGCTGGGCAGCCATGTCCAGGGTGACCGCCGCCTCGACGCACGACTCGCCGCGGCGCTCATGGGCATCCAGGCGATCAAGGGCGTCGAGGTCGGTGACGGCTTCGAACTCGCCCGCATCCGCGGCTCGCAGGCCCACGACGAAATCGTGCGCGACGACGCCGGTGCGGTCCGCCGGGTGACCGGTCGCTCCGGCGGTACAGAAGGCGGCATGACGACCGGCGAGGTACTGCGCGTGCGTGCCGCGATGAAGCCGATCTCGACGGTCCCGCGCGCGCTGCAGACGCTCGACACGGCGACCGGCGAGGCCGCCGTCGCGATCAATCAGCGGTCGGACGTCTGTGCCGTGCCCGCCGCGGGGGTGGTGGCCGAGGCGATGGTCGCGCTCGTGCTCGCCGACGCCGCGCTCGAGAAGTTCGGTGGTGACTCGGTCGGCGAGACCCGGCGCAACGCCCAGGCCTACCTGCGGCGGCTGGAGGAGCGGGGGCTCACGTCCGCGCCGCCGCGACGATGAGCCCGCGCGTGGTCCTCGTCGGGCTGCCGGGCGCCGGCAAGACCACGACCGGACGCCGGCTCGCCCGCTTGCTCCGAGTCCGCTTCGCGGATTCGGACGACCTGGTGTCGCGCTCGTCGGGCCGCACCGTGCAGGACATCCTCGCGACCGAGGGCGAATCGGGATTCCGCGCGCTGGAGGCCGAGGCCGTGTCGGACGCGCTCATCCGATTCGACGGCGTGCTGGCCCTCGGCGGCGGCGCGCTCACCACCGAACGAACCCGGGCCGCCCTGGCCGGCTCACCCGCTCCGGTCGTCCTGCTGCGCACCACCGTCCCCACCCTCGTCGAGCGCGTCGGCGACGGGAGGAGCCGCCCACTGCTCGCCGCCGGACCGGCCGACCGGCTGCAGGTGCTCGCCGCAGAACGGGAGCCGGACTACCTCGAGGTCGCCACCATGATCATCGACACCGACGGCTCGACGCCCGGCCAGGTGGCCGTCGCGGTGGCCGCCCGCCTGCGCGGGACGGGGCAGCCCGGGTGAGCGACGACATCACACGCATCCCGGTGTCGGGCCCGGCGCCCTACGAGGTGCTCGTGGGCCACGGACTGCTCACCGATCTGCCGCCGATGATCGGCGATGCGCACCGGGTCGCGATCATCCATCCGCCGACGTTGCGGGTGACCGCCGAAGCCGTCCGGGACGACCTCTCGGCGCAGGGCTTCGACGCCCATGCCATCGAGGTCCCCGACGGCGAGGACGCCAAGACCCTCGCGGTCGCGGGTTTCTGCTGGGACGTCCTCGGGCAGGTGGGCTTCACCCGTTCGGATGCCGTCATCGGCCTCGGCGGCGGCGCTACCACCGATCTTGCCGGGTGGGTCGCGGCGGCGTGGCTGCGTGGCGTCCGGATCGTCCAGGTGCCGACCACGCTCGCGGGCATGGTCGACGCCGCGGTCGGCGGCAAGACCGCGATCAACACCGACCGAGGCAAGAACCTCGTCGGCGCGTTCCACCCGCCCGTGGGCGTGCTGTGCGACCTCGCCACGCTCGAGACGCTCCCGCAGAACGACTACCGGGCAGGCCTCGCCGAAGTGGTCAAGTGTGGCTTCATCGCGGATCCGCACATCCTCGAGCTCATCGAACGTGACCCCGAGGGCGCGGGCGTCAGTGGCAATCCCGCTGAGCGGGAACTGATCGAGCGGTCGGTGCGCGTCAAGGCCGACGTCGTCGGTGAGGACCTCACCGAGCGCGGGCTGCGCGAGATCCTCAACTACGGCCACACGCTGGGGCACGCCATCGAACGCGCCGAGCGCTACAAGTGGCGGCACGGCGCCGCGGTGTCCATCGGCCTGGTGTACGCGGCGGCGCTGGGGCGGCTGCTCGGCCGCCTCGACGACGCGACGGCCGACCGGCACCGAACCGTCCTCGAGTCCCTCGGGTTGCCGACGACCTACCGGCCGGACGCGTTCAGCACCCTGCTCGAGACCATGCGAATCGACAAGAAGGCCCGCGGGAACCGGATACGGTTCGTCGTGCTGGACGGGCTGGCCCGTCCCGTGACCGTCGACGACCCTGACCCGGCGGTGCTCGCCGCGGCGTACTCGGAGGTGTCCGCATGACCGGTCCGACCGGCCGCTCGGTGATGGTGTTGAACGGCCCTAACCTGGGGCGGTTGGGAGTCCGCGAACCCGACGTCTACGGGGCGACGAGTTACGCCGAGCTCGAGGCGCTCTGCGTACGCGGCGGTGCCGAGCTCGGACTGAACGTCGAGGTGCGCCAGAGCGAGGCCGAGGCCGAGCTGCTCGGCTGGTTGCACGAGGCGGCCGACTCATCGACACCGGTCGTGCTCAACGCCGGCGCGCTGACGCACACCTCGGTCGCGCTGGGCGACGCCTGCGCGATGCTGACGGCCCCCCTGATCGAGGTGCACATCAGCAACGTGCACAAGCGCGAAGCCTTCCGGCACCACAGTTTCGTGTCGGCGCACGCGTCGGGGGTCATCGTCGGCCTCGGTGTCGAGGGCTACGTTCTCGCACTGTCGTGGCTCGCCGCTCGCCCGCTTTCCGGGAGGGCCGTCGCCGGGGCGTCCGGCGACGACGCCGGGCGAGTCTGACCGACCTGTCCCATCGTCTTGCCGGAACGGGCAAAATATGATCATGAGCTCCGACGGCGACGTCTCGGCCGAGATGCCGGAGGTCGAGGCCTACGGCACCGGGCGAGCGGCACGGCGCCGGGCGGCCCTCGTCGCCAACGTGGCCGATGTCGCATTGGCGGCGATGCCGGTCCCGCTGCGCGTCCTCGACATCGGCTGCCGAGATGGTCGCCTGATCCGTGAGCTGGTCGAACGGCTGCCCAACGCGTACGAGATCAGCGGCGTCGACCCGGCCGAGCCGATGGTCCGCATCGCGCGGGAGTACACCGAGGGCGTTGCGCGCTTCCGGCAGGCGCGGCCCGAGGAGCTGCCGTTCGCAGACGATCATTTCGATCTCGTCCTGACGATGATGTCCTACCGGCACTGGGACGACCCGTCACGCGGGCTGCGCGAGGTCGGCCGCGTTCTCGCTCCCGGCGGGGTGTTCGTCCTCGCCGACGCCGGAGCCGGCAGGAGGGTCGCCCGGGCGATCGCAGGAGCGGGCCTTCGGGTGCGCGGACACGCGACCGTGGCGCGGCGCCTCGGCGTGTTCCCATCGGCTCGGGCTTTTACAGCTTCCGGATAGACTTGCTGCGTTCGTAGCCGAGCCGGAGGGCAGCAGTGCACTGGACGCTGATCCTCGGATCGCTCGTCGTCGGGGTGGTCGTGGGGCTGACCGGCATGGGCGGCGGCGCGCTGATGACGCCCATGCTCGTGCTGTTCTTCGGGGTCTCGCCGCTCGCCGCAGTATCGAGCGACCTCGTCGCCAGCGCCGTGATGAAGCCGGTCGGCTCGGTCGTGCACCTGCGAAACGGCACCGTGCGCCTGGACCTCGTGCGCTGGCTGTGCATCGGCTCGGTGCCCGCCGCGTTCGTCGGGGTCCTCATCACCCGCGCCCTCGGTACCGGCGCGGGAGTGCAGGACGCCGTGCAGAAAGCGCTGGGTGTCGCGCTCATCATCGCGGCGACCGGTCTGTTCGTTCGGGCGTACCTCCGCCTGGCCGAGCGGGCGCGACACCGCGACGGCAGCCGACCCGCCGACCCGGACGGGCCGCCGCGGCTCGTCGTGCGCCCGCTGCCGACGGTCCTGGTCGGCATCGTCGGTGGCGTTGTCGTGGGGATGACGTCGGTCGGATCCGGCTCGCTGATCATCATCGCGCTGATGGGCCTGTACCCGACCCTGCGGGCGAGCGAGCTCGTCGGCACCGATCTCGTGCAAGCCGTGCCACTCGTGGCGTCCGCGGCTGTCGGGCACATGATCTTCGGCGACTTCCGGCTCGGCCTGACCGGGTCGCTGCTGATCGGTGCGATTCCGGGTGCCTACATCGGTGCGAAGCTGTCGTCGCGACTGCCGGGAGCGCTGATCCGCCGGGCCCTGGCCTTCGTGCTGCTCGCCTCCGCGCTCAAGCTGCTGGGGGTGAGCAGCGTGACCACCGGCGTCGCGCTCGTGACGCTGGCTGCCGTCGCTCCGTTCGCGTGGATGCTGCTGCGCCACCGGCACGGCTTCCCGGCGTTGCCGGGGCGCGAACTCGCGAGCCGGCCGGGCGATGCGGACCTCAACGTCCCGGCCGGTGGCCCGCCGCGAGCCTGACGCCGTCCCGTGGGAAGCCCGCGCATCGCAGGCGCCGTTGCGGCAACGGTCTCCAGCGGACAGCTAGACTGAGCGGTCGGCCCGCATCGTGCGTGCGCACGCTCGGCGACCCCGCCCGGTATGCCGGTCCGCAACCCAGCAAGGAGACGAACGCAGTCGTGGCAACCACCAACGACCTCAAGAACGGCCTGGTCCTCAACATCGACGGTCAGCTCTGGACCGTCACCGACTTCCAGCACGTCAAGCCCGGCAAGGGCGGCGCGTTCGTCCGCACGACTTTGAAGAACGTTCTGTCGGGCAAGGTCGTCGATCGCACTTTCAACGCCGGGACGAAGGTCGAGACGGCCACCGTCGACAAGCGCGGGATGACGTACCTGTACCGCGAGGGCACCGACTTCGTGTTCATGGACGGTGACACCTACGACCAGGTCCACGTTCCCGTCGAGACCGTCGCAGGCAACGCCGACTACCTGCTCGACAATGCCGAGGTCGTCGTCGCCGTGCACGACGGGGTGCCGCTGTTCATCGAGCTGCCCACGAGCGTCGAGCTGCTCATCAGCCACACCGACCCCGGGGTGCAGGGCGACCGGTCCACGGGCGGCACGAAGCCCGCGACGCTCGAGACCGGCGCCGAGATCCAGGTGCCGCTGTTCGTGGCGACCGGTGAGAAGGTCAAGGTCGACACCCGCGACGGCCGTTACCTCGGCCGCGTCAACAGCTGACGCCGACGTTCCGGAGACCGAGCGATGGCAGCGCGCAGCAAGGCGCGCAAGCGTGCAGTGGACGTGCTCTACGAAGCCGACCTGCGTGGGACCGACCCGTTGACGACCCTCGCCGACCGCATCTCGCTCGCTGAGCCACCGGTCAACGACTACACCGTCGAGCTCGTCGAGGGTCTGCAGGCGCACCGCCGCCGGGTCGACGAGATCCTGACCGACTACGCCGAGGGCTGGACGGTTCAGCGGATGCCCGACGTCGACCGCGCCGTGTTGCGGCTCGCGGTCTACGAGCTGCTCTGGCGGGCCGACGTCCCGGGCGCGGTGGTCATCGACGAGGCGGTCGAGCTCGCGAAGTCGCTGTCCACCGACGAGTCGCCCCGGTTCGTGAACGGCGTGCTGGCGCGCGTCATGCGCGAGCGCCCGGTGGTCGACGCAGGCGCCGAGACCGAGCCCCGACCCGATCCGGAACCGACCCCCCAGCCACCCGCGCTCGGCGAGACCGACGGCTACTGACGGCGTTGCGCGCGGCGAACCGGCATGCATCGCGCTGCTAGAGTGGCCGACGTATCCCACTCCTTTAAAGGCCCGTCCCGTGAGGCGGACAAGGAGGCAGCATGACCGGTTCTGCCCGCGTGCCCGCCCCGCATCCTGGGGTGTCCGGCCCGACCGCCGTCGGCGGCGTCGCCCCCGTACTCGGACCCGCTGAGGTCGGCCGCATCGTCGACCGGATGGCGCACCAGGTCATCGAAACGATCGCCAAGCTCGACTTCGACGCAGCTCTGCTCGGCATCCCCACGCGCGGCGTCCCGCTCGCCCGCCGGCTCGCCGAACGCATCGAGGTCTTCTCGGGCGTCCCGATCGCGGTGGGCTCCCTCGACATCACGCTCTTCCGCGACGACCTGCGCCTGCGCGGAGTACGCCCGCTGAACGACACCGTCGAGCCCGAAGGGGGCGTGGACGGCCGCACGGTGATCCTCGTCGACGACGTGCTGTTCTCGGGGCGCTCGGTCCGCGCCGCGCTCGACGCCCTCACCGAACTGGGCCGGCCGCGAGCGGTGCAGCTCGCGGTGCTGGTCGACCGCGGCCACCGGCAGCTGCCCATCCGCGCCGACTACGTCGGCAAGAACCTCCCGACGAATGCGGCGCAGAGCGTGCGCGTGCACCTCGCCGAGATCGACGGCAGCGACGGGGTCATCGTCACCGATCCGGCCGCCGACTCCGTCCCGGCCCATGGTGAGGCGTGATGCGCAACCTGCTCTCGGCAGCCGACCTCGACCGGGACGAGGCCACCGCCATCCTCGACACCGCCGAGCGCATGCACGCCATCCAGACGCGACAGACCAAGAAGCTGCCGCCGCTGCGGGGCCGGACGGTCGTCAACCTGTTCTTCGAGGACTCCACCCGCACGCGCTCGTCCTTCGAGATCGCCGGCAAGTGGCTGTCGGCCGACGTCATCAACGTCAGCGCCAAGGGATCGAGCCTCAGCAAGGGCGAGAGCCTGCGCGACACCGTGCTCACGGTCGCCGCGATGGGGGTCGACGCCCTGGTCGTGAGGCACAACGCCTCCGGCGCGGTGCAGCGCATCTCCGAGTGGGTCGAGTGCCCCGTGGTCAACGCCGGTGACGGCACGCACGAGCACCCCACTCAGGCGCTGCTCGATGCGTACACGCTGCGCCGGCGGCTCGGGCCGCTCGACGAACGGCACGTGGTGATCGTCGGCGACATCACGCACAGCAGGGTGGCTCGGTCGAACGTGCTGTTGCTGACGACCCTCGGCGCCAGGGTCACGCTCGTCGCGCCGCCGACGCTGATGCCCCCGGCGGTGGGCGCGTGGGCCTGCACGACGAGCTGGGAGCTCGACCCCGTCCTGTCGGGCAAGGCGCACGGCGACGTGGACGCGGTGATGATGCTGCGCGTGCAGCGCGAGCGGATGACCGGTGGCTATTTCCCGACCGCGCGCGAGTACGCCGTCGGCTACGGGCTGAGCCCGGCGCGTGTGGAGATGCTCGGTGACGACGTACCGGTGCTGCACCCCGGCCCGATGAACCGGGGGCTGGAGATCTCGTCGGCCGCCGCCGACGGCCTGCGTTCGGCGGTGCTCGAGCAGGTGCAGGCGGGCGTCGCGGTACGGATGGCAGTGCTCTACCGGCTGCTCGCCGGGGCGGGAGAGCCCGCGACCGGCCTGGAGGAGTCCCCGTCATGACAGTGTTGTTGAAGGGTGTCGCGCCGCTCGGCGGCCGGCCCGTGGATGTCCTGATCGACGGCACGACGATCAGCGAGATCGCACCGTCGATCACGGCACCGGCGACTCTCGTCGTCGATGGCGGCGGGCTGGTGCTGCTGCCCGGCCTGGTCGACCTGCACACGCATCTGCGCGAACCGGGCCGCGAGGACACCGAGACGATCGCGACGGGTTCCGCTGCCGCGGCGCTCGGCGGTTACACGGCTGTGCACGCAATGGCGAACACCGACCCGGTGGCCGACACCGCCGAGATCGTCAAGCAGGTCGCCGCGCTCGGCCGCGCCGCGGGACTGGTCGACGTGCGCCCGGTCGGCGCCGTCTCGAAGGGCCTCGAGGGCGGCGAGCTCGCCGAGATCGGGCTCATGGCGCGATCCAGGGCCGGTGTGCGGGTGTTCAGCGACGACGGCCGGTGCGTTCACGACGCCCGGCTGATGCGCCGTGCCCTCGAATACGTGAAGCCGTTCGACGCGGTGATCGCCCAGCACGCCCAGGACCCCCGGCTCGCCGACGCGGCCAGCTGTGCGCACGAGGGTGAGCTGTCGGGGCGGCTGGGCCTGCCCGGCTGGCCCGGCGTGGCCGAGGAGAGCGTCATCGCGCGCGACGTCATGCTGGCCCGGCACACCGGGTCGCGCCTGCACGTGTGCCACGTCTCGACCGGGGGCAGCGTCGAGGTCCTGCGGTGGGCGAAGGAGCGCGGCGTCGACGTCACCGCCGAGGTCACCCCCCACCACCTGTTGCTCACGTGCGACCTGCTCAGCGGTTACGACCCGCTGTTCAAGGTCAACCCGCCGCTGCGTCCGGCCGAGGACGTCGAGGCGCTTCGGGCCGCGCTCGCCGACGGCACGATCGACGCGGTGGCCACAGACCACGCTCCGCACGCCGCGCACGACAAGGACCACGCCTTCGGCGACGCCGCGTTCGGGATGCTCGGCCTCGAAACCGCGCTCGGCGTCGTCACCGAGGCGATGATCGGCACCGGCCTGCTCGACTGGGCCGGCCTTGCCGACCGGATGAGCGTGCGGCCCGCCGCGATCGGACGCGTCGCCGGGCACGGCCAGTCGATCACGGTCGGCACACCGGCCAACCTCACCCTGGTCGACCCGACGGGGGAGTGGGTGGTCGACCCTGCCACCCTCGCCTCGCTGTCGAGCAACACGCCCTTCGCCGGGCGCCGGCTGCCCGCTCGGGTGGTCGCGACCTTCCTGCGCGGGCGCGCGACCGTCCTCGACGGCTCCCTCGCCGCGGCAGCGGCTGAGCGGGTCGCCGTATGACCCGGCTGCTGCTCGTCCTGCTCTGCCTCGCACTCCTCGCACTCGCGCTGCTCGGCATGAGATGGGGCTGGCGCAACCGGTTGCGCAGCCAGTCCTCGCTGCCCGCCGTGCCACCGGTGCCCGCCGCTCTGGGTGCGCCTCTCGCCGGGCCGGCCATCGGGCTCTACGTGGGGACGACGTTCGCCACGAGCTGGCAGGACCGCGTCGTGCACGGCGGCCTCGGCCTCCGGTCCGACGCGACGGCGACCCTGCACCCCGAAGGCGTGCTGATCGACCGGGTCGGCGCCGAGCCGGTATTCGTGCCTGTCGCGTCGATCACCGGCGCACGCCTGGCGCCCGGGCTCGCAGGCAAGGTGGTGGGTGACGGCGGGCTGCTGGTGCTGCGGTGGCGGCTCGGTGGCGCTGAGCTCGACACCGGGCTGCGTGCCGACGACCGCACCGTCTACCCCCGGTGGGTCCGGGCCATCGACGCGCTGATCGACGAGACAGTACGGAGCGAATCGTGAGCAAGGCGATCCTGGTGCTCGAGGACGGGCGCACCTTCACCGGCGAGTCGTACGGCGCGCCGGGCGAGACGTTCGGCGAGGCGGTGTTCGCCACCGGTATGACCGGCTACCAGGAGACGATCACCGACCCCTCGTACCACCGCCAGGTGGTCGTGCAGACCGCACCTCACATCGGCAACACCGGCGTCAATGACGAGGACGCCGAGTCGAGGCAGATCTGGGTCGCGGGGTACGTCGTGCGCGACCCCGCGCGCCGGGCGTCCAACTGGCGCGCGGTCCGCAGTCTCGACGACGAGCTCGTCGCGCAGGGCGTCGTCGGCATCAGCGGAATCGACACCCGAGCCCTCACGCGGCACCTGCGCGAGCGGGGTGCGATGAGGTGCGGCATCTCGAGCAGCGACCTCGACGCAGCCGCGCTGCGCGAGCGGGTGCTCGCGTCGCCGCTGATGATCGGCGCGGATCTCTCCGCCGAGGTGAGCACCACTGAGCCGTACACCGTCGACGCGATCGGCGAGCACCGGTTCAGCGTCGCGGCCGTGGATTTCGGGATCAAGACGATGACGCCCCACCGCATGGCCGAACGCGGCATCACCTCGCACGTCCTGCCCTCGACGGCGAGCGCCGACGAGGTGCAGGCCTCGGGTGCCGACGCGGTCTTCCTCGCGAACGGCCCGGGCGATCCGGCCACCGCCGACCACGCGGTCGCGACGGTGCAGGAGCTGCTGCGCCGGGGCCTCCCGATCTTCGGCATCTGCTTCGGCAACCAGATTCTCGGCCGCGCGTTCGGGTTCGGCACCTACAAGCTCGGCTACGGGCACCGCGGCATCAACCAGCCGGTGCAGGACCGCGCCACGGGCCGGGTCGAGATCACCGCCCACAACCATGGCTTCGCGGTCGATGCTCCGCTCGACCGGGTCTCCGACACCGAGTTCGGCGTCGTCGAAGTGAGCCATGTTTGCCTCAACGACAACGTCGTCGAAGGGCTGCGGGCGAAGGACGCCCGGGCGTTCAGCGTGCAATACCACCCCGAGGCGGCGGCCGGGCCCCACGACGCCGCGTACCTGTTCGACCGGTTCCGCGACCTTCTGGAGGGCAGTGCCTGATGCCGAGGCGTACCGACATCGAGCACATCCTCGTCATCGGCTCGGGGCCGATCGTGATCGGCCAGGCGTGCGAGTTCGACTACTCGGGCACGCAGGCCTGCCGGGTGCTGCGCAGCGAGGGCTTCCGGGTCAGCCTGGTGAACTCGAACCCCGCGACGATCATGACCGACCCCGAGTTCGCCGACGCCACCTACATCGAGCCCCTCACGCCCGAGTTCGTCGAGAAGGTCATCGCCGTCGAGCGCCCGGACGCGCTGCTGCCGACCCTGGGTGGCCAGACCGCCCTGAACCTCGCGGTGTCACTGCACGAGGCGGGGGTTCTCGAAAAGTATGGCGTCGAGCTGATCGGCGCCGACATCGAAGCGATCCAGCGCGGTGAGGACCGCCAGCGGTTCAAGGAGATCGTGCGGACCGTCGGCGGCGACGTCCCCGACTCGCGGGTCTGCCACACGCTAGACGAGGCGGTCGAGTTCGCCGCGACGGTCGGCAACAACGTCGTGATCCGGCCGTCCTTCACGATGGGTGGCCTCGGCTCCGGGATGGCGACCGACGCCGACGAGGTGCGCACGATGGTGGCGCGCGGTCTCGCCGCGAGCCCGGTGCACGAGGTGCTCGTCGAGGAGTCGGTCTTCGGCTGGAAGGAGTTCGAGCTCGAGCTGATGCGCGATCGCAACGACAACGTCGTGGTCGTCTGCTCGATCGAGAACCTCGACCCGATGGGCGTGCACACCGGCGACTCCGTCACCGTCGCGCCGGCGATGACGCTCACCGACCGCGAGTACCAGCACATGCGCGACATCGGCATCGCCGTGCTGCGCGAGGTGGGTGTCGACACCGGCGGTTGCAACATCCAGTTCGCCGTAGACCCGAAGACCGGCCGGCTCATCGTCATCGAGATGAACCCGCGGGTCTCGCGCTCCTCCGCGCTGGCCTCGAAGGCGACCGGTTTCCCGATCGCGAAGATCGCGGCGAAACTGGCCGTCGGCTACACGCTGGACGAGATCCCGAACGACATCACCCGCAAGACCCCCGCCGCGTTCGAGCCCGCGCTCGACTACGTGGTGGTCAAGGTGCCGCGGTTCGCGTTCGAGAAGTTTCCCGGCGCCGATCCGGTGCTGACCACGCACATGAAGAGCGTCGGCGAGGCGATGTCGATCGGCCGCAACTTCACCGAGGCACTCGGCAAGGCGCTGCGCTCGATGGAGACGAGAGCGGCCGGGTTCTGGACTGAGCCCGACGAGCCGATGGACAAGGACGCGCTGCTGGCCAAGGCCGCGGTGCCGACGGACGGCCGGCTCTACACCGTCGAGCAGGCGTTGCGAGCCGGGGCGACGGTCGACGAGGTGGCCGCCGCAACCGGCATCGATCCGTGGTTCGTCGACCAGATCGCGCTCGTGGCCGGGATCGGTGCCAGCGTTCGGGAGGCGCCGACCCTTGACGCCGACCTGCTGCGCATCGCGAAGCGGCACGGCATCAGCGACCGGCAGATCGCCGCGCTGCGTCCCGAGCTCGCCGGCGAGGACGCCGTGCGGCTGCTGCGGCACCGGCTCGGCATCCGCCCCGTGTTCAAGACCGTCGACACCTGCGCCGCCGAGTTCGCGGCGACGACGCCGTACCACTACTCGACCTACGACGACGAGACCGAGGTCGCGCCGCAGCGCGAGCGCTCGAAGGTGATCATCCTCGGCAGCGGACCCAACCGCATCGGGCAGGGCATCGAGTTCGACTACTCGTGCGTCCACGCGGTGATGGCCCTGCGGGAGGCCGGCTTCGAGACCGTCATGATCAACTGCAATCCGGAGACCGTGTCGACCGACTACGACACCTCCGACCGCCTGTACTTCGAGCCGCTCACGTTCGAGGACGTCCTCGAGGTCGTGCATGCCGAGCAGGAGTCGGGGACGGTGGCGGGCGTGATCTGCACACTCGGCGGGCAGACCCCGTTGGGTCTCGCGCAGCGGCTGAAGGACGCCGGTGTACCGCTGCTCGGCACCCAGCCGGAGGCCATCGACCTCGCCGAGCACCGTGGCGCGTTCGGCCGCGTGCTGGCAGCCGCGGGGCTGCCGGCGCCGAAGCACGGCACGGCGACCTCCTTCGCGGAGGCGAAGCGGGTCGCCGACTCGATCGGCTATCCCGTGCTCGTCCGCCCGTCCTACGTGCTCGGCGGTCGCGGCATGGAGATCGTCTACGACGAGCAGCACCTGTCCGACTACATCCGGCGGGCCACCGAGATCACGCCCGACCATCCCGTTCTCGTCGACCGGTTCCTCGACGACGCGGTCGAGATCGACGTCGACGCGCTCTACGACGGCACCGACCTGTACCTCGGCGGCGTCATGGAGCACATCGAGGAGGCCGGCATCCACTCCGGCGACTCCGCATGCGCGCTGCCGCCGATCACGCTCGGCGCGTCCGACATCGCCACCGTGCGCGCGTCCACCCTCGCGCTTGCGAGCGGGATCGGCGTGCGGGGGTTGATGAACGTCCAATACGCGCTGGCCGGTGACGTCCTGTACGTCCTCGAGGCCAACCCGCGCGCCAGCCGCACGGTGCCGTTCGTGTCGAAGGCGACGGCGGTCCCGCTCGCCAAGGCCGCGGCACGGATCGCGGCCGGATCCACCATCGCCGAGTTGCGGGTCGAGGGGCTGCTGCCCGCCACCGGCGACGGCGGCGACCTGCCCGACAGCGCCCCGATCGCGGTCAAGGAGGCCGTGCTCCCGTTCCACCGGTTCCGCACGCCGGGCGGCGACCAGGTCGACTCGATCCTCGGCCCGGAGATGAAGTCGACCGGCGAGGTGATGGGCTTCGCCGCGACGTTCGGCACCGCCTTCGCGAAGAGCCAGGCGGCGGCGTACGGCTCGCTACCGGTCAAGGGCACCGTGTTCGTGAGCATCGCGAACCGCGACAAGCGCGCCGTGATCTTCCCGGTCAAGCGGCTGTCCGATCTCGGCTTCCGCGTGCTCGCCACCGTCGGCACGGCGCAGGTGCTGCGTCGCAACGGCGTCGAGGTCGAGGTCGTCGGCAAGTTCAGCGACGGTCCCGGCAACATCGTCGAGCGCATCCTCGCCGGCGAGGTAGACATCGTGCTGAACACCCCGTGGGGAAACGCCGGGCCGCGCATCGACGGCTACGAGATCCG
>JAVHVN010000169.1:0-18287 GCA_032160545.1 Pseudonocardiales bacterium
ACCCGAGACCGCGGACGAACCCGAGACCGCGGACGAACCCGAGACCGCGGACGAACCCGAGACCCCGGACGAACCCGAGACCGCGGACGAACCCGAGACCCCGGACGAACCCGAGACCCCGGACGAACCCGAGACCCCGGACGAACCCGAGACCCCGGACGGACCGGGGAGCGCCGAGCTGCTCGGCGCCGCGGCCTCGACCCGGACGAACCGGTTGACGCGGGCCGGCTGCCAGGACGGGCCGGGCGCGCTCGAGCGACGCACGGCCGGCGCTGGCATTGCCGTCCCACCCATCGAGCTCGCGGTCGGTCCCGCGCCGGGTGCCGATCCGGGCGGCGCCGTCCGACTCGTGCTCGCGTTCGGCCGAGCCGGCCCGGTGCCCGCCGCCGGCGGCCGCGTCGGAGTTGCCGCAGGTGTGGCCGGCCGTCCGCTCGACGCGCTGACGCCCGTCGGCCCACCGCGCGCACGAAGGGCACCAGGCGCACCTGGCGCGCCCGGCGCACGCGGCCCCGAGCGGGACAGTGACGGTGGCGGTGGCGGCGCCTCGCGGCCGGAGAAGGACCGGAACACCGGGCCGCTCGCCGGAACAGCCGCCGCGGCCCGCCGCCGGCCGGCTGCCATGGCGGCGGTGGCGGCAGTCAGCTTGGCGCGGTCCTGCGACGTGAGCATCGGGCCGGCGGCCGTCACGGCGTCGAACCGGCGCACCGGGGCTAGCGACGAGACCAGGCTGTCGACGATGCCGCCGGGCGTCCAGGTCTGCTCGTTCGGGACACGGCGCACTGCGCGCGGCAGCCCGCGGGCGGGCAGCTCCGAGCCGTGGACCCTGCGCGCGTGTGCGTGCAGCGCGGTAGCAGGCGCGTCCTGTTCGTCAGGGGTCCACCACCGCGGCGGCCGCACACCCGCGTCGCGGTAGGAGTTGACCCGGACCGCGTCCGGTCCGGCGAGTACCCGTCGCACCGGGACCGGGCGCGCGGTCGCCGCCGCGAAGCGGGTGGACGAGCTCGCGAGGCTGCCGATCCGGGCCGGGCGGACGCGCGCGGCCGGCGGCCCGGGCAGCCGCATCCGGCGCGCGACCTGATGGCCGAGCCGGGTGGCGGGATCGATCGGAGGCGGGGACGTCATCAGTGCGTCTTCGGTTTGAAGCCGTGATGCGCGATCTCGAGCTCCTCCTCGAGCGGTGACTTGCTGTCGACCGAGAAGTCGGGGCCCTTCCAGCGAACCGGGAACACCTTGCTCAACTCCCACGACCGCAACCGTGCACCGGTCGCAGTGAGGGCGACGATCGCGCCGTCACTGAAGTCGAGCTTGTTGTTGTTGCCGGCGAAGCCCTCGCCGGAACTCTTCGAGATCCACTCGAACAGCGCGTCGCTCTGCGTGAGCCCGCGCTTGAAGACGATGTTGGGCCATTCCATGCGCTTGGGCACCTTGTGTGCGTAGCCGTTCTGGCCGCCCTCGAGGATGGTGTCGGTCGGCACCGTGACCTGCAGCCCCGAGACCTCCTTGAAGATCCCGATCTCGACGCCGGTGATCTCCAAGAGGAACCGGTTGGCAATCGGCGGATCGCCGCCCAGCCAGTCCTGGGCGGCCGGAAGGCTACTGCTGTCCATATTCACGCACCGCCTGCCACGCTCGTTCGTTCAGCGCCACGACGGCGCGCACCATCCGGACCCGGTCCATGTGCTCGAGGTCGAGCAGGTCATCAAGCGGCCAGTGCAGGTGATAGGCGAGGTACGCGATCTCCTGCCAGATTGCGTCGGTCGGATAGCGCAACACCGCACATCACCTACAGCGCCTGGCGCGGAAGCTCCTCGACGGCCGTCCGCAGCGGCGGTCGGGCCGGCTCGGCTGCCCCGGTCGGCGCCGGTGCCACCGGGGCCTCGGCGACCGGCTCGGGTGCCGCTGCTCCTGCGGGGTTCCCGCCGAGCAGCGAGGTCTCGCGCTGCGAGCGCACCAGGTCGTCGTACTCCTCCTGGCTGCCGAAGTTGATCACACCGTAGAAGTCCTGCAGGTACGCGAGATCGACGGCGAACAGGCCCTCGATGTCGTGCGCCGTGACGAGCTCGAGGTCGCCGAGCTGCTCGACGACGCGGGCGAGGACGAGCACCGTCAGGCGGGGGTCGTCGGGGCCCGCGACCGTCGGGTCGCGCAGCGGCTCCAGTTCGTCCCGCGCGGTTGCGAGACGCATCGTGCCGGTGCGGTGCACCCGGCCCGACGAGTCGACGTAACCGCGCGGGAGCGTGAACTCGTAGCTGGTCTTCAGCGCGATGCGCTCAGTCATGTACTCGTGCTCACTTGATCCGTTCGATGCGCTCGACGACGAGGGTGATCGTCTCCTTCATCGGCTCGTTCGAGTCGGTGCTCAAGGCGTCCGTCGAGATCTTGCTCGGCCAGCCGTTGTACCAGTTGAAGCGGCCGACCTCGTCGTACGCGCTGTCATAGAGCACGATCGAGCCGTTCTTGCGGCTCGCCGAGCGCGACTTGGCCTTCATGCCGCCGTCGCGGATCTGCTTGAACCACTTCCACAGCGGGTCGTCGTTCGCGCTCAGCGGCGCCATGCGGGTGATCGTGATGTCGGGCGCCTTCAGCACGCCGCCGAGGGTCTTGATGTGCTGCTGCTTGCCGTCCTTGCCGTTCTGCGCCATCGGGACGACGTCGAGCTCGATCTCGAGACCGGAGACACCGGAGAGGATGAGGCTCGCGCCGTCGATCTCCAGGTAGAAGTTCCGGGCGACGATCGGGTCGGTACTGATCAGGTCATTGGGCATGTGGGGACTCCCTCGAGGGCACGCTGGTGGACGGGCGCCGCGTTACGCGGCGACCTGCTTCTGCTGGCTGATCCGGAAGATCACGAACTCCGCGGGCTTGACCGGCGCAATGCCGACCTCGACCACGAGCTTGCCCTCGTCGATGGACTCCGGCGGGTTGGTCTCGGCGTCGCACTTGACATAGAACGCCTGGTCCGCGGTGGCGCCGAAGAGCGCGCCGGCCGACCAGAGACCGCGCAGGAACCCGGTGAGCGTGCGCTTCACGCCTTCCCAGAGCGCCATGTCGTTGGGCTCGAACACCGCCCACTGCGTGCCGTCGTGGATGGTCGCCTCGACCATGTTGAACAGGCGCCGGACGTTGATGTAGCGCCAGTCGCTGTCGGACGAGAGGGTGCGGGCGCCCCAGATGCGGATGCCGCGGGTGCCGAACGGGCGGATGCAGTTGATGCCGATCGGGTTGAGCAGTGCCTGCTCGTTCTGGGTCACCGTGCGCTCGATGTCGAGGACGCCACGGATGGTGTCGTTGGCTGGCGCCTTCCAGACGCCCCGCGTCTCGTCGGTGCGCGCCCAGACGCCGGCGATGTGGCCCGACGGCGGGATGAACACCTCGGCGTTGCCGTTGACACCGATCGGGTTCTCGACCTTGATCCACGGGTAGTACAGCGCGGCGAACGCCGAGTCGTACATGGCGACGTCACTGCGCCAGTCGCGGATCTGCTGCGGGGTCATGCCGGGCGGCGCGTCGAGGACGGCCATCCGGTTGCCGTTCTGCTCGCAGTGCGAGATGAGCGCGGTCTGCACCGACTTCCAGAGGTTCAGGTCGAGGGTGCCGTCCTCCTTGGTCGCCGCGGTGACCAGGTCGGGGACGATCACCATCGTGACGTCGTCGGCGACGGCCAGGCCGTTGATGCCGGCGCGAGCCGACTCGGAGCCGGCGAACTTGCGGCCGTTGACCTGCACCTTGATCGGCTCGGCCTTCTGCAGCTCGTAACGGCCGGGCTTGAGCAGCTCGAGCTGCGAGCTGAGGTCGACGTCCTTCTCGAGCGCGACATCGACCTTGATCTTGGTCGAGGCCTTGTTGACGACCGTCTTCACGTTGCGGTCGCCGGCGCCGAACTCGAGGTTCGGGAACTGCTCGACAGGCACACCGTCGAGCAGGACGGTCAGGGTGAACGGCGCCGGGCCGTCGGGCGCGTCCGCGCCGGCGTCCTCGGTGACGATGTCGACGGCGATGTTGGCGTCAGGGTCGACGCTCTCGATCTTCAGCGGCGAACCGAGCGCGCGGTCGGCGGCTGGCAGCGCGAGCGCAGCAGGCTTGCCGGACGGGTCGGTGTGCGGCACCCGGCAGATGTAGGCGATGCTGCCGCCATTCGCGAAGTAGCCGTATACCGACAAGGGCAGCACGCAACCCGGTGCGAAACTGCCGTAGAGCGCTTCGAATTGCGACCAACTGGTGACCAGCCGCGGGGCGAGGCCCTGCGGGTCATTGGGGTCGTCGGTGGGAGACCGCTCGGTGAATCCCACGAATGCCGCTACCGCCGTCGGTGCTGCACTGAGCACCTTCTGCGACGACGGAACCTCTTCGACGTAAACACCTGGAGCTGCATAGGTGGGCACGTTGAGCCCTCCGATCCTCGAATATGTGGGTCACCGAAGCGGTGAAAAACTTCCGTGGGGGATTTTTACGCCCGGTTCACGGCGTCACGCGCGTCAAAGATAGCCCACGGTTCGCGGATTAGGGAGCCCTTGTTTTCAACGCGGTGAGTCGCCTGTGCCGACCCGTTGAATGCGTGTCCCGAATGTCACCCGAACGACTAGTTCGAGGTGGTGCGCACGGCTCCCGGCATGATCATCTGGATCACGCCTCCCCAGCTGCAGTTGCACGTCGATCCCGATACGAGCACGGGCTTGCCACCGACCATTGTCCTCGGCGCGGCCGGCAGCCACGGCGTCGTCAACGGAACGCAGGGCATGGGGGTCAGCACACCGAGTGCGGCGGTGGTCGCCGCAGCCACCATGGGGTTGGCCAGGCTGGAGCACATCCCGAAGGGTGGGATGTTCACGATCGGCGCGGAGTCGGAGATCGTGGCGGCGGGGCGACCCTCGATCAGCACCCGTGGCGTGGGCAGCGGCGACAGGGTGGACGGGGCGAGGCCGAAGCTGCACTGCAGCATGGCTCCCATGACGGCGTTCTGTCCCATCGCGCGTCCCCTATTTCTTGGATCCCTGGACGGACTGGGTGAGCGTCCCGCCCGTCGTCGTCACGAAGCACAGGATGTTCCGGTCGGAATCCTGCTCCCAACTGCGCGCCGACGGTAGTAGATACGTGAAATACAGAGTGGAATCCAGGTAATCGATGCCGACGTAGCTGCGGAAACGCTGGGCGCAACTGCCCTGGGCGAACGTCGTCAAGACGTCGTTGCCCGGGTAACTGGACGGGGTCTTTCCGTCCGTGCCGACGAAGCCGATGGTCGCGTACGCCTCCTGCGTATGCGGTTTCGTGCACGGGGTGCGGCTCAGTTTGCTCAACTCGGCCTTGACGTCCTTCGGTGCCTGGAAGCACTGCCCGGATTTCACCGAGAACACCGAAACCGAAGTCGTGTCGGATTTGCTGCCGCCGAACCAGCTGCACCCCGAGAGGGTCAGAACTGCCGCGAGCATGCTCGCGAGCCATATCTGCGATCGCACGGAACCACCATTCACCGGACCGCGCGCCGGTCCACCCGGTCGGGGCGGTCAGTCTAATCAGACACCCAATGAGAAACACCGGTCGCCGCGCGATCGACGCCTTTCGCCCAGGTGGGCGTCCGGCGCAGCGCGCCGGGATGGCGCGGGTTGATCAGGTCTCGACGACCGGCTGCCCGCCTGAGCGGCGGTGTCAGGAAGAGTCCGAGGTTGGCGCTTCGATGCCGGCGACGACGGCGCCGGCGATCCGGCCGAGCTGCTCGACCTGCTCGGCGGTGAGCCGGTCGACGAGGTGAGCGCGCACTGCCGCGACATGACCCGGCGCGGCGGCCGCCAATGCCGCGAAGCCGGCGTCCGTCAGCCGGGCGTTCTGCCCGCGCCGGTCGGTGGCACAGTCGACGCGCTCGACCCATCCGCGCTCCTCGAGACGGGCGACGGCATGCGAGAGACGGCTGCGGGATGAGCGCGTCCGATCGGCCAGTCGGCTCATCCGCATCGACCGGCTCGGTGACTCGGAGAGCCGGACCAGGATCTCGTAGTACGTGTGCGGCATCCCCGCGTCGCGCTGCAGCTGCCGGTCGAGGGCGTCGAAGAGCAGGTTGGTCGCCTCGAGGTACGCGCGCCACATGCGCTGCTCGTCGGCTGACAGCCACCGGACGTCGGTCACGCGCCGAGAATAGAAGCCTGCGCAAGTCAGAAGTTGAAGGCTCAACTATTAAGCGCGTATTCTGGACGGCCTAGGAGGTCACCATGTCCATCCACCGCCTGAACCACGCCGTGCTCTTCGTCCGCGACGTCGAACGCAGCGTCGCGTTCTACCGGGACGTGTTGGGCTTCGTCCCGATAGAGGCGATGGCCGAACTGCGCGGCGCCGCGTTCCTGCGCGCACCAGGATCGACCAACGACCACGACCTCGGCCTCTTCGCGATCGGAGACCAGGCCGCGGCGAGCGGCGCCGGGCGCAGCACGGTCGGGCTGTACCACCTGGCGTGGGAGGTCGACACGCTGCGCGACCTGGTCGAGCTCGCCCCGAAGCTGGCTGGTGCAGGCGCGCTGGTCGGCTCGTCCGACCACAGCACGACGAAGTCGCTCTACGGGCACGACCCCGACGGCCTCGAGTTCGAGATCGCCTGGATCGTCCCCGCGGACCGCCTCGATGACGCCGCGCTCGCCGGCCGCACCCGGATCCAGCCGCTGGATCTCGACAAGGAGATCGCCCGTTACGGCGCCGACACCCACGGCGGAATCGGCGTCAGTCGAGCAGCCCTACCCAGCGGCTGACGGCGTCCTAACGCCCTGTCCGATACCTGCCAACCGGGGCCGCACGGAGCGACATCTCCGTTAGGCCGCCGAAACGGTCGGGTACCTCACGGGAGCCATACCGGCAGCTCAGACCGGGCTGACCGGCGTCTCCCTGGAGGTAGCAATGCTCGGCCTGATCATCACCCTGCTGATCGTGGGGCTCATCGCGGGCGCGCTGGCACGACTTCTCGTTCCCGGCCGTGATCCGATGGGCGTCGGAGGAACGATCCTGCTCGGAATCGTCGGCTCGTTCGTCGGCGGCTTTCTCGGTTACGTGCTCTTCCACAAGGATGCCAACCAGGGCGCGTTGCAGCCCGCCGGCATCATCGGTTCGGTCATCGGCGCGATCATCGTGCTGCTGGTCTACCGACACTTCAACAGCCGGGGCCGCATCTCGCGGGTGTGACCCGACCCGGCCCCGACACTCGGAGGGACTGTGCCCCCGCAGGAAAATCCAGCGGGGGCACATCTCTGCTCGCCTAGAATTTGCTCGTGACCGAAACACCGCGCGCCCTGCTGCTGGAACAGATTCACCCCAACGCCGACGAGATCCTGCGCTCGGCCGGCTTCGAGGTGCTGTCCGTGGGCCGTGCCCTGGACGAGGACGAGCTGATCGCGCACCTTGACGGCGTCACGATGCTCGGCATCCGCTCGAAGACACACGTCACGCAGCGCGTGCTCGACGCGGCACCGAGCCTGATGTCCATCGGTGCGTTCTGCATCGGGACCAACCAGATCGACCTCGCCGCGGCGAGTGACCGCGGGGTCGCGGTGTTCAACGCTCCTTTCTCGAACACCCGCTCGGTCGTCGAGCTGGCCATCGCCGAGATCATCTCGATGACCCGCCGGCTGACCGAGAAGAACACGCTCATGCACGCCGGCGTCTGGGACAAGTCGGCGGACGGCGCACACGAGGTCCGCGGACGCACCCTCGGCATCATCGGCTACGGAAACATCGGCACGCAGCTGTCCGTCCTCGCCGAGAACCTCGGCATGCGCGTGCTGTTCTACGACATGGCCGACCGGCTCGCGCTCGGCAACGCGCGGCGCTGCATCACCATGGCCGAGCTGCTGGCCGAGGCCGACGTGGTGACCCTGCACGTCGACGGTCGGCAGTCGAACAGCAACCTCTTCGGCGACACCGAATTCCGCGCCATGAAGCCCGGATCGCTGCTGCTCAATCTCTCCCGCGGTTTCGTCGTCGACTACGCGGCGCTGCGGACGCACATCGAGTCGGGCCACATCGCGGGCGCCGCCGTCGACGTCTTCCCGGTAGAGCCGAAGGGGCGAGGCGACGAGTTCGTCTCCGAGCTGCGCGGGCTGGCCAACGTGATCCTCACCCCGCACGTCGGCGGCTCGACCGAGGAGGCGCAGCGTGACATCGGCCGCTTCGTCGCCGGCAAGTTTCGCGACTACATCCTCGAGGGCGCGACGTCGATGAGCGTCAACGTGCCCCCGCTCGACCTGCCGCGGCGCTCCGACACGCTGCGACTCGCGCACCTGCACCGCAACGTGCCCGGGGTGCTCGCGACGATCAACAGCCTGCTCGCCGAGCATTCGGTGAACGTCGAGGCGCAGCTGCTCGGCACTCGTGGCGAGATCGGCTATGTGGTCACCGACAGCGCCAGCGGTGTCACGCAGGCGATCGTCGACAAGATCCGCTCGATGCCCGAGACGCTGCGCCTGCGCGTCCTGTTCTGAGGCTGCCGTCCAGGCTCCCCGGGCCGCTCGCCGACGCCGGGCTCGGGCCGATATGCCCGTTATCCACGCACCGGCTGTGGTCACGCCCACAGCCGGTGTTTGCGCACGTTACTGGCGGGTAATACCCTTAGAAGTTACTGGCGAGTAACTACCTCGACCCGAGGCTCGTTGACCCGGGTACGGGATCGGACCACACAGGGAGAACGCGGGCCATGGGCCATTACAAGAGCAACGTGCGCGACATCGAGTTCAACCTCTTCGAGGTCTTCGGCACGGACAAGGTGCTCGGCACCGGGCCGTTCGCCGACGTCGACGAGCAGACCGCCCGCGGGATCGTGCGCGAGGTCGCGAAGCTGGCCGAGGGCCCGCTGGCCGAGTCGTTCGCCGACGCCGACCGCAACCCGCCGGTGTTCGACCCGAAGACCAACTCGGTGACGGTGCCGGAGTCGCTCAAGAAGTCTTTCAACACCCTGCTCGACAGCGAGTGGTGGCGCCTCGAGACCATCCCGGAACTCGGCGGTCAGCTGCTACCGCGCACCGTCGTGTGGGCCGTCGCCGAGCAGATCCTGGGCTCGAACCCGGCGCTGCACATGTACATGGCGGGTGCGCCGTTTGCCGGGATCCTCTACGCGAACGGCAACGAGACGCAGAAGAAGATCGCGCAGCGCATGGTCGACCGTAAATGGGGCGCGACCATGGTGCTCACCGAGCCGGACGCGGGCTCCGATGTCGGCGCCGGGCGCACCAAGGCGATCGAACAGGCCGACGGCACGTGGCACATCGAGGGCGTGAAGCGCTTCATCACCTCGGCCGAGCAGGACATGACCGAAAACATCATTCATCTGGTGCTGGCCCGTCCCGAGGGTGCCGGCCCCGGCACGAAGGGGCTGTCGCTGTTCGTCGTGCCGAAGTTCCACTTCGACGTCGAGACCGGCGAGCTCGGTGAGCGCAACGGCGTGTACGTCACGAACGTCGAGCACAAGATGGGCCTCAAGGCCTCGACCACCTGCGAGCTGCGCTTCGGCGAGAAGCCGGGGGACCCGGCCGTCGGCTGGCTCGTGGGCGACGTGCACGACGGCATCGCGCAGATGTTCCAGGTCATCGAGCACGCCCGGATGATGGTCGGCACCAAGGCCATCGCCACGCTCTCGACGGGTTACCTGAACGCGCTCGAGTTCGCCAAGACGCGCGTTCAGTCGGCCGACCTCACCAAGGCGTCGGACAAGACCGCCCCGCGCGTCACCATCATCAACCACCCGGACGTGCGCCGCAGCCTGATGCTGAACAAGGCGTACGCCGAGGGGTTGCGTTCGCTCGTCTACTACACCGCGACCGTCCAGGACCGCATCATCACCGGCGAGGCGGCCGGCACCGACCTCTCGCTCGACGAGGCGATCAACGACCTGCTGCTGCCGATCGTGAAGGGCGCCGGTTCGGAGCGCTCGTACGACCAGCTCGCGCAGGCGTTGCAGACCTTCGGCGGGTCGGGCTACCTGCAGGACTACCCGCTCGAGCAGTACATCCGTGACGCCAAGATCGACACCCTGTACGAGGGCACCACGGCGATCCAGGGCCAGGACTTCTTCTTCCGCAAGATCGTCCGCAACAAGGGCGCGGCGCTCGGCGCACTCTCGGCCGAGATCAGCCAGTTCCTCGAGTCGATCGCGGACGAGGGCCGGCTCAAGGAGGACAGCGCCACGCTGCAGAAGGCGCTCGAGGACTTCGGCGGCATGGTCGGGGCCATGTTCCAGCAGCTGATGAGTGGCCAGGAGGACGCGCGCAACGTCTACAAGGTCGGCCAGAACACCACCCGCCTCCTGATGTCCGCGGGTGACCTGATGGTCGGCTACCTGCTGCTGCGCCAGGCCGCGGTCGCCGTCCGGAAGCTGGACGACAACGGTCTGTCGGAAGCGGATCGCGCCTACTACGAGGGCAAGCCTGCGGTCGCGCACTTCTTCGCCCAGACCGTCCTGCCGGAGCTCGCGGCCCGTCGCCAGGTCGTCGAGAGCACGGACAACGCGCTGATGGACGTACCCGAGTCCGCCTTCTAGACCAGCACCTGCATTCGGGGAGAGGCCCCGCCCGGTCGTCCGGGCGGGGCCTTGCCCGTCTTGTCCTCGATCCGTACGCGCAGGGGCGGTCGGTAGGGTCGAACGCGTGGCTGACGCGCGCTGGATCGAGCTCGACGGAGCGGTCAATATGAGGGATCTCGGCGGCCTGCCGACGACCGACGGGCGCGAGGTGCAACCCGATCGGTTGATCCGCTCGGACAACCTGCAGGGCCTGTCCGAGGCGGACGTGCGGCGGCTGGTCGACGAGCACGGCGTGCGCGCGGTCGCCGACCTGCGCACCGAGGTCGAGGTGTCGCTCGAGGGCCCCGGCCCGCTGACGCGCGAACCGATCGTCGAGATCCAGCACCTCTCGCTGTTCCCCGAGCAGGGGCACAACACCGACGTCGCGGCACTGGGCGACGAGGGCGCGCCGATCCTGCCGTGGCAGAACCGCGGCACCGACCTCGGCTCGTCCGACAACGTCCGCAGGGGCGCCTCGGGCGTCTACCTGATGTACCTCGACGACCGTGCCGACTCGGTGCTCGCTGCGCTGCGCCTGATCGCCGGCACCGACGGAGCAACCCTCGTGCACTGCGCCGCGGGCAAGGACCGCACCGGCGTCGTCGTCGCGATGGCGCTCGCCGAGATCGGCGTCGAGCGGCAGGCGATCGTCGACGACTACGCGCGCAGCGCCGAGCGCATCGAGAAGATCTTCGCCCGGTTGCGTGCGTCCAGCACGTACGCCGACGATCTCGCCGACCAGTCGATCGACAAGCACCGTCCGCGGGACACCACGATGGAGCGCTTGCTCGACGCTCTCGACGACGCGTACGGCGGCGTGGGCGGTTGGCTGCGCACGCACGGCTGGACGGAGGACGACGCGGCCGCCCTGCGCAAACGGCTGCTCGACTGACCGCGATCGCCGACGACGTCCGTCTCGCGGTGGGCGTGCCCGGGCTGCCCACCCGCTGTAACCTGTTCTAGTTTCTGGACGGAAGCGGGTGGGCGCAGTGGGCATGATCGCCGTCGTCACCGGGGCGAGTCGGGGTGCGGGCAAGGGCATTGCCCTGGCGCTCGCCGACACCGGTGCCACCGTGTACGTCACCGGGCGCACCCGCGAGGACGGCGACTCCGCGCTGCCCGGCAGCATCGCGAGCACCGCGAAGGAGATCGAGGAACGGGGCGGGGTGGGCGTCCCGGTGGCCTGCGACCATGCGGACGACCGGCAGGTCGCGGCGGTCTTCGACCGGGTCCGCGCCGACTACGGGCGGCTGGACGTGCTGGTCAACAACGCGTTCGCGATCCCCGAAGGCATCACCTCGCGCAAGCCGTTCTGGGCGAAGGGTCTCGACCAGCAGGTCGTCCTCGACGTGGGCCTGCGCTCGAGCTATGTGGCCTCCTACCACGCGGCCCCGTTGCTGATCGAGGGCGGCAAGCTCCTCGTCAATACCTCGTCCTTCGGCGGTACCTGCTACATGCACGGGCCGGCGTACGGGGCGGTCAAGGCGGGCGTCGACAAGATGGCGCACGACATGGCCGAGGATCTGCGGCCGTTCGGCGTTGCGGCCGTGTCGCTCTGGATGGGGATGCTGCGCACCGAGCGCACCGAGGCGCTGTTCACCTCGGGCGACCACCGGTACGCGGCGCTGACGCAGCACGCGGAGTCTGCCGAGTTCCCGGGTCGGGTCATCGCCGCTCTGGCCGTGCATCCCGACCGGATGAGCTACAGCGGGCGCGTCCTGGTGGGGGCGGAGGTGGCGCTCGAACTCGGGGTCACCGACAAGGACGGCCGGCAGCCGCCGTCGCACCGTCCCGCGCTGGGCGACCCGCCGCGGTACAGCGCGGCCGTCGTCCACTGATCGCTAGCGCAGCAGGGCGCGCCAGTTCGGCGGCACCCGCCCGGCCGGCCCGGGCGTCGGCTGGGTGAGCGGGTGGGCCTGCGGCTCGGCCAGAGGCGGGCCGTCGTAGTACTGCTCGGCGGTGAAGTCCCAGAACCAGTCCTCGCTCGGCTCGAAGCTGCGCACGAGGGAATGTCCTGAGTCGGCAGCGTGCAGACGGGCATGGCCTGCGGGCGACGAGTCGCAGCACCCCACGTGGCCGCACGCCGTGCAGCGACGCAGGTGCAACCACCAGCCGCCCGCGGCGTCGCACTCGACGCAGCCCGGCCCGCTCGGCGGGACGGCCGGATCGATGAGCTGTTCGGTCATGCCGTCTCCTCGCCGTGCAGTGGCAGCCGGACGACGAAGCGGGTGTCACCCGGTTGCGAGGTCACCGACAGGTCGCCGTGGTGCCGGTTCACCACGATGCGCCACGAGATGTCGAGGCCCAGCCCCGTGCCCTGGCCGACCGGCTTGGTCGTGAAGAACGGCTCGAAGATCCGAGGCAGGACGTCGGCGGGGATCCCCGGCCCGGTGTCGGCGATCTCGACGCAGGCGTCTTCCCCGTGCAGCGACGACCGCAGCGTGAGGACGCCGGAACCGTCCATCGCCTGCAGCGCGTTGTCGACGAGGTTCGTCCACACCTGGTTGAGCTCGGCCGCGTAGACGCCGAGCCGCGGGATCGAGCGGTCGTAGTCCTTCACGACCGTGACGCCTGCCGGGATCTTGTTGCTCAGCATCACCAGCGTGCTGTCGAGAAGCTCGTGCAAATCGACGCGCTGGAAGGGTGCGCGGTCGAGCTGCGAGTACTGCCGCGCCGCGCCGACCAGGGTCGAGATGCGCGTCGAGGCATCCTCGATCTCGTTCATCAACAGCTCGGTCTCGAGCGAGTAGTTGAGCCAGCGCACCGAGACCTCGAGCATGCCCGGCTCGAGACCCTCGGCCATCCCGTCGAGCCAGCCGATGTCGACGCCGGCCTGTGCGAACGTCGGCGCGATGTCCCAGGCGTTGGCGAGTTCGTGGCTGTCGAACCAGTCGCTGATCTCGTCCTCGCGATCGGCCGCCTCGATGGCGTTCAGTGGCGCCGCCTTGCCGATCCGCTCGACGGCTTCGGCCTGCAGGTGCATGAGCTTGGCCAGGTGCCCCGGCGGATAGGTGCCGTCGGCGATCAGGCCGAGCTTCTGTCGCATTCCGGCCACCCGTTCGCGCAGAGAGGACGTCGCACGGACCGTGGCGGCGGCGGGATTGTTGAGCTCGTGGGTCAACCCGGCCGAGAGGGAGCCCAGAGCGAGCAGCCGCTCGCGCTGACCGATAGCCTCGTTCGAGTTCTTGGTGCCGAAGAAGAGGCCCTCGAGCAGGTGCACGGCCATCGGGAAGTGCACCCGCATGAACGTCGCGAAGTCCTCGGCGCCGAGGACGTAGAAGCGCGACGGGACGACCACTCGCAACGAGTTGTTGTAGACCTGCGAGATGCGGTCGCCGAGGTACGCGGAGAAGGCACCGCCGTACACACCGCGGCTGTTCGTCCGGCTGAACTCGACATCGTCGGCGCCCACCTGCCGCGAGATCGCCACCTCGCCGTCGAGCAGGACGTAGAAGCACTCGGCCGGATCGCCCTCGCGGTAGAGGTAGCCCGGTTCAGCCGTCTCGACGTGGCCTCTCGCGCAGAGCCAGTCGAGCTGTTCGTCGCTGAGCGACTCGAAGAGGAACAGGCTGCGCAGCTCGTCCCGGTTACAGGGCCGGTGCGTCGCGTCGGGCGGTGTGCTCACAGCTGCTCCAGGTAGCGGTGGACGAGCATGACCGCCATCGCGCCCTCGCCGACGGCCGAGGCGACCCGCTTCGCGGACTCCGACCGGACGTCGCCGGCGACGAAGACACCGGGCACGTTGGACTCGAGGTGGTACGGAGCGCGGTCGAGGGGCCACCCCGGCACCGGCGTCCCGCCGGGGCTGAGGTCGGGGCCGGCGACGACGAAGCCGTGATCGTCGCGGTGCACCACGCCGTGCAGCCAGTCGGTGCGCGGGGCGGCACCGGCGAAGACGAACAGCCAGCCCGCATCGACGGTCTCGGTGACCCCGCTCGCGCTGTCGCGCAGGACGAGCTGCTCGAGATGTTCCTGGCCCTGAGCCTCGACGACCTCGGTACAGATGCGCACCGAGACGTTGTCGATCGCATCGAGCTGCTGCACCAGGTAGTAGGACATCGAGGCCTCGACGCTCCTGCCCCGGACGAGCAACGTGACCGACTTGCACGCCCGGGAGAGATAGGCCGCCGCCTGCCCCGCGGAGTTGGCGCCGCCGACGATGTAGACGTCCTCGTTCCTGCAGCCGGCGGCCTCGGTGAGCGCCGAGCCGTAGAACACACCCCGGCCGGTGAACTGCTCCAGCCCCGGAGCGGTGAGTTTCCGGTACGACACCCCGGTCGCGAGGACGACCGTGTGCGCGTCGATGCTCGCCCCGTCGTCGAAGCGCACCGTGCGGGCCGAGCCGTTGACCTCGAGACCGACGACGTCGCGCGTCGTGATCAGCTCGGCGCCGAACTTCACCGCCTGGCGGCGGGCTCGCTCGGTGAGTTGCGAGCCCGACACGCCGTCGGGGAAGCCGAGGTAGTTCTCGATGCGCGAGCTCTGGCCGGCCTGGCCGCCGGTCGCGGTGCGTTCGATCAGGCAGGTGCGCAGCCCCTCGGACGCACCGTAGACCGCCGCGCCGAGGCCGGCCGGGCCGCCGCCGACGACGACGAGGTCGTAGAAGTCCGACCCCGGTGCGGTGGTCAGGCCGACCCGGTTGGCGAGTTCGCTGTCGGACGGCTCGATGAGGGTGTCGCCGTCGGGGGTGATGACGACCGGCACGGTGTGGTCGTCCGCGCCGGCCGCTTGCAACAGGGCCTGCGCATCGGCGGTGTCGGTCGGGAACCAGCGGTAGGGCACCTGGTTGCGGGCGAGGAACTCGCGCACCTCGGACGATCGCGCCGACCACCGGTGCCCGATCACCTTCGTCTCGTGGATCGGGCGGCGTTCCTCGGCCGACCAGGCCTCGAGCAGCGCGTCGATGACCGGGTACAGCTTCTCGTCGGGCGGGTCCCAGGGCTTGAGCAAGTAGTGGTCGAGGTCGACGACGTTGATCGCGTCGATCGCCGCACCGGTGTCGGCGTACGCGGTGAGCAGCACTCGCCGCGCCGCGGGATAGAGGTCGATCGCTCGTTCGAGGAACTCGATGCCGGTCATCTGGGGCATCCGGTAGTCGGCGAGGATCACGGCCACCTCGTCGCCGCGCAGCCGCAGCTCACGCAACGCATCGAGCGCCTCGGCGCCTGACTCGGCCCGCACGATCCGGTGGGTGTCCCCGTAGCGCCTGCGCAGGTCGCGGGCCACGGCTCGCGAGACGGCGGCGTCGTCGTCGACCGTCACGATCGCGGCGCGCCCTCGGTCGTCCCGGCCGGGTGTGCCCGGCGTAGTTTCCGGTGTCACCTCAGCAGCTTAGGCCGGTCGGCGTGACCAGCGCACTGCGCTACGGAGGCCGGGGCGCGGCGCGGCTTCCCCCGCCGCCACGTGAGCCCCACGGCCTGACGATTCATGGCCAGCGCGGAATAACGATCCGCTCCCGGTACTGTAATAGGGACGGCATTAGCGCATACAATAGTGGCATCTCTAACGATGCAGCTTGGAGGGCGAGATGACGGTCCGCCATGACGAGACGGCACTGGAGCCCGCAGTGACCGCCGACGACGCGTGGGAGCGCGCCTACAAGGCGAGCGTGACGACAAGCCCAGCAGAGCAGGCCGGCTGGCTCTTGGAACACCTAGGTCCCCGCTTCACCGCAGCCGGTGTGGGCGTCAGTGACGCCCGAACCGTCCGGCGCTGGCGGGATGCGGGCGTCGCCCCGCGTGACCACGCCGAGGAGGGCCGCCTACGCCTGCTGTTCCGCATCGGACAGGCGATCCATCTCGCCTACGGCGACCGGGTCGCGGCATCGTTCCTGCGCTCGGCGAATCCGCAGCTGGATGACGAGGCACCGCTCGTGGTGTTGGCGGCGAACGACCCTGACGAGGCGCAGAAGCCGGTGCTCGCCGCCCTCAGGGCCTTCCTCGAAGGCTGACCGTGGGTACCTACCGGGAGCTGGCGCTTCCCGAGGGTGGTGCGTTCCGCGTCCACCCTGATCCCGGTGCACTGCCACGGCTGACTCACGATGGCCCCGGCCGCAACCGGTACGACGACCCCGAGGGTCGCTACGCCGTCAGGTACGCCGCAGCCAATCTCACCGGTGCGATGCTCGAGACGATGGCGCGGTTCCGGTCCGCGCCGGCTTCGGAGGCCCTGCTGGCGGCGGTGGTCGACGGGGAACCGGAGCCGGGCGAGGCGGACCACGCCGATCCGGCGGAGGGGCTCGCCGACTGGCTGGCCGTGCAGAAGGTCGGCAGGGTGCGGCTTGTCGGCGCCGGGCGGCTCGTGGACATCCATGACCCGGCGCTGCTGGTCCGTCTGGACAAGCACCCGGGCGTCCGAACCGCCTTGGAGTCATCCGGCCTCGGCACTGCGCTCAACCCGGCACGGCTCGACGAGGGCGTCATCCGCATCAGCGGGCCTGTCGGTCGCGACGTCACCCAGGCGGTCTCGAGAGCCTTGCGCGAGTGGGAGCCCGACTACACCGGGCTCGCATACCGATCCCGGCTGGACGACGAGGAGTGGTGCTGGGCGATCTGGGACGACACCCTCGTCGAAGTCGAGGTGGAGAACCTGACCGCTGAACATCGCTTCCACCGGCGTGCCGTCCAGCACGTCGCGCGCATCCTGGAGGTCAGCCTTCCGGTGGACTGGCTGTAACTCGGGCCACCTGGGCCCGCATGCCATGGTCAGAAGGCGGTCTACGAATGGCCGTCGGTGCTCGGTGCGTCGAAAGATTCGTGGAGCCGGGTTACGGCGGCGTCGAGTTCGTCGAGGTCGTTGTCGACGGTTGCCTGAACGATCGCATGGTTCGTGTCGAAGTAGCGGTGCGCCAGATGGTCGCGCATACGGGCGATCTCGCTCCAGGGGATCGACGGTTCACCCTCCAACACGGCCGGCGACACGCTCTTGACGGACTCGCCAATCTCGAGCAGTCGGATCCTGACCGCGTCGAACACCAGGCCGTCGGAGAGCGTGCCGCGGTGGATGTGCGAGCGGATCGCCGCGATCGCCGCGCTGATGTCGGCGAGGCGTTGGACATCGCGGGGGCTCACAGCGCCACCAGTTCCGCTGTTACCGAGGGCACGATGTCGCTCTTCAGATCGCTCGCAGGAATCAGATCGACGCGGGCGTCGAGAATGCGCTCCAGGTCGGCGCGGGCACGACCCAATCCGATCAGGCCCATGTCCTGAGGCAGGTCCACGAGCAGGTCGACGTCGCTATCGGGCCGATCCTCGCCTCGCGCGACACTGCCGAACACACGCACGTTCGTGATCCGGTGTGATGCGGCCGCGTCAAGCACCTCACGTCGGCGCTCATGCAGCCGGATCCCGAGTGGCCCTGTCAGCGATCCCGCGACTCGGCTTTCGGGAGATCCGTAGGCGGCATCGGCGAGGACGCGGCGCGCGAGCTCGGAGACTGTCACACCATCCAATGTCGCGCGTCGGTGAAGGGCTCCCAGTAGCTGGTCCGATAAGCGCAGGCGAAGTTGCGGCGAATCTCCGGCGCCGTTGAGCGATCGGCGTCCCCTGCTGCGGCGGATCGGCCCGCTTACGGTCACCCAATTAGCGTACCACGCTATCGACCAATAACGTATCACGCTAAGGTGGAAACCAACGGCTCACGGCGTTGCGGTGCTGCGTTCGGCGAAGACCTCACGGGCGATGCGGTAGCTGTCGAAAGCGCGCGCGGCGCCGGCGTAGGCCTCGATCTGGATGAACGCTTCCACGATCTGCTCCGGCGAAAC
>JAVHVN010000189.1:0-32977 GCA_032160545.1 Pseudonocardiales bacterium
AGCGCGCGGCTGCGGAAGGGCTCCCCGGAGGACGGGTACGCGAGACTCACCATGTCGTTCTCTCCTGGGGCGCTGGGCTCACCTCAATGTAACGAGAGTTGCGCCGCTCTGGAAACGGTCGTACGCAGGAAAGGCCCGCCTCCGAGGTCGGAGCCGGGCCCTTCCTGGTGCTGTCGATCAGAGGATGTGCCGTGCGCGCAACCGGTAGAACGCCAGGCCGCCACCCGCGAGCACGATGCCCGCGGCAAGCAGGATGAGCGACGACGACGCGGAGCCGCCACCACGCCCCTCACCGGCCGGGATACCGGTCGGCAGGTGGGTGTTCAGGGGCGGCGTGATGGACTCCGACGGGGGTGGCGGCGTCACGACCTGCGGGTTCGACGGGCCGGCCGCCGCGTTCGCCAGGGCGAGGGTGGCGAGCGGATCGCCCACCAGGTTGATCTCGATCGCCCGGACGATCGTCTGCCCGGGGACGACCGCGGTTGCCTGGTTCGGTGTCGCCTCGAGTGCGCTGGTGAAGGTGCCGGGCTTCCCGTTCGGCTGCACGTTGATGCCGATGTCGACCAGCTTCTTGAGCACCGTGCCGAGCGGGGCGAGCGGACTGGCGCCACCGACGCTGCCGCCGAGCTTGGTCAGCAGCGCCGTGATCGCCTTCTGCAGCGACGCGTTGGCGTTGAAGAGCAGGTTGATCAGCGGGTGCAGTGCCCCCGGCGTGCACGAGCTGAGCGACGTCTTGAGGCCGCCGACCAGCCCGTTGATCGCGTTGGCCAGACCGGCCGCCAGGCCGGTCGGGCTGGTCAGGTAGTTGAGCAACAGGTCGATCAGGTCGGTGTTGGCCGGAAGATGGTTGAGGTTGTTCGAGGAGCCGAGCAGCACGTCGAGCAACTGGTCGAGGCTGAGCGTGATCTTGCCCGTCGTCGGGCTGATCGTGATCGCGCCGTTCTCGAGAGTGAGGTCGGGGAGGCTGCCGGTGGTGAGCGGGCAGCTCGCCGGGATGTTCAGGTGCAGGTTCTTCGCACCGTTACTCAGCTGGGTGAGCAACGTGCCCACCGGGCCGATGACGCCCGTCAGGACGCTGCCGAGCAGCGGCGACTCGGCGACCAGGTCGATGCCGGCAATGCCGTACGCGGTCGAACCCGGCTTGCCCTTGCCCGCGGGCGTGGAGGCGAGCGCCGAGACCGCGCCGATGCTGAGCTTCACGCCGCCCACGGCGTTCGCGGTCGTGCCGCCGGGAACCGGCACGCCGGTGTTGCCCGCGATGCCGCTCGCGCTGAGGTCGATCGTCGCATCGGCGGGAAAGGCGTTGTTGTTGCCGCCGACGGACACGCCGCCGGAGTTGAGCACCGCACCGGACGCGCCGTAGGAGTAGCCGTCGCTCTTCGCGACCGCCACCTGGTTGACGGCGCCGAGCTTGACGCCGAGCAGCTGCGGGAACTGCAGTGCACCCGTCAGCGGGAGGTCGATCGCCTGCAGCACGTTGACATCGAGCGGGTTCTGGTCGGTGACGCTGCCCGGGTTGACGGCACGCGCATCCTTGATGTCGGCAATCTGTTGGATCGGGTTCTTACCGAGTGCGCCGTCGAGGAAGCGCCCGACCGACTGCGAGTTCGGCAGTGCCGCGGCGGACGCCCCCTGCGTGCCGATGACGGTTGTTCCGGCGACCACCAGTCCGGCGACCGCGATCGCCGCAATGATCCGGCCGCTGCGGCCGCCCTGCGCTTTGTGCAGCCGTGAGCCGTCGATGTTCTTGCGCATACGTGCTTTCCCCCTCGTGACCCGCCGCGTACAACACATCGGGCACCGGCTGCCCACACGACGTCGCCCAATCCTGAGCTACACCATGTAACGACTGGGTGAGGTGATGGTCACGGAGACGATCATGACAATCGATCACTGCCGCACGTCAGCGGGAGTGTGACGAGATCGTCAGGCGGTACGCGTGCCGGGCATCCCCATCGGCGTCTGACGGCCGGTGCGCAGGGCGGCCGGCGCGTGATCGGGGACGACCGGGCTGCGGGGATGCACGGGGTCGATGCGCTGGTATCCGGCACCGATCGCAGGACGCTGATCGACCTCGCCCTTGTTCGGCCAGAAGGCCATCGCACGCTCGGCCTGTGCCGTGATCGTCAGCGAGGGGTTGACGCCGAGATTTGCCGTGAGCGTCGAACCGTCGGCCACGTGCAGACCCTCGTACCCGTACAGCCGCTGGTAGGGATCGATGACACCCGTGTCGGCCGACTGGCCGATGGCGCAGCCGCCGATGAAGTGCGCGGTCATGGGGATGTTCATCAGGTCACTCCAGGTGCCACCGGCCATGCCGCCGACGTTGTCCGCCAGCTGTCGAGCCGCGGCGTTGGCCACCGGGATCCAGGTCGGGGTGGGCTCGCCGTCACCCTGCACCGAGGTGAGCTTGCCGCTCCTCTTGCGGCGGACGGTGATCGAGTTGTTCAGCGACTGCATGACCAGCAGGATCAGCACCCGCTCCGACCACTTGCGGGGGATCAGCAGGCGGGCCTGCAGCGGGTTGCGGAGCATGGCGGCGAAGAACTGCAGCCAGCGCTGCCGCCGCGTCCCTCCGTCGGTGAGGAACGTGTTGAGCAGGCCCATCGCGTTGCTGCCCTTGCCGTAACGGACCGGCTCGATGTGGGTGTTCTCGTCCGGGTGCCACGACGAGGTGATCGCCACCCCGGACGTGTAGTCGTACTTCGGCTTGGGCGTCCGCACGCCGAGGATCGCCTCCGAGTTGGTGCGGGTGAGAAAGCCGAGCCGCGACGAGATCTTCGGCAGCGAGGTCGCGCGCAACTCGTGAAGCAGCTTCTGGGTGTTGTACGTGCCGGCCGAGAAGACCACCTGGTCGGCGGTGAACGTGCGGCTCGCCTTCGACGACCACGAGCCGGTGCGCACCGTGTCGACGGCATACCCGCCCGCCGCGATCGGACGAACGCCGGTCACCGTCGTCAGCGGGTGCACCTCTGCACCGCCTCGTTCAGCGAGCGCCAGGTAGTTCGTGACGAGCGTGTTCTTGGCGCCGTGCCGGCAGCCGGTCATGCACTCGCCGCATTGGATGCAGCCGGTGCGGTCGGGGCCCACACCGCCGAAGAACGGGTCGGGCACGCTCTGGCCGGGCTCCTGCTTCCCGTCGCGTCCGAAGAACACCCCGACCGGCGTCATGTGGAACGTGTCGGCCTTGCCGAACTGCTCGGCCAGTCGCTGCATCTCGATGTCGCTCGGCGTGACCGTCGGGTTCGTGACGACGCCGAGCATGCGCTTCGCCTGGTCGTAGTGCGGAGCGAGTTCGTCGCGCCAGTCGGTGATGTGCGCCCACTGCGGATCGGTGTAGAAGGCCGACAGGGGCTCGTAGAGCGTGTTGGCGTAGTTCAGGGAACCACCGCCCACCCCGGCACCGCCCAGCACCAGGACGTCCTTGAGGACGTGGATGCGCTGGATGCCGGTGAGGCCCAGCTTCGGTGCCCAGATGAAGTTGCGCAGCCGCCAGGACGTCTTCGGCAGGGTGTCGTTCGTGAAGCGGCGGCCGGCTTCGAGGACACCGACCCGGTACCCCTTCTCGGTGAGACGCAGCGCCGCGACGCTGCCGCCGAAGCCAGAACCGATGACCAGGACGTCGTAGTCCGCCACTGTCTCCCCTTGCCGCGAGGAGCGGTCTATTGACCACCGCTCAATAGCGGACAGTTTACGTCCGGGGCCTACCGCGCGCCAGGGTCAATCCGCAGGGTCAGCGGGTGGGGTGCACGCCCGTGACGATGAAGACGACGTGCCGCGCGACCGCGACGGCGTGATCGGCGTAGCGCTCGTAGTAGCGGCCGAGCAGCGCCAGGTCGATGGCAGCCCCGGTGCCCCGCATCCAGTTCGGCGACAGGATCAGCGTGAACAACTTGCGCCGCAGCGCGTCCATCGAGTCGTCCTCGGCCTCGATCGCCTGCGCGAGCGCGACGTCGCGCCCGTCGACGACGTCGGCGACCTTCGTGACGAGCGAGCGGGCGACCTCGCCCATCTGTGAGATCACGTCCCGCGCCTCGGGCGGCACCGCGGCGTCGGGGTAGCGCAGTCGCGCGATCTTGGCGACATGGTGCGCGAGGTCGCCCATGCGCTCGAGGTCGGCCGAGAGGTGGATCGTGCTGATGAGCAGCCGCAGGTCGGTGGCGACCGGCTGCTGCTGGGCGATCAGCTGGAAACAGCGGTCGTCGAGCTCCGCGCGAAGCGCGTCGATGCGGGCGTCGTCGGCGATGACCTGGTCAGCCAGCACGATGTTGGAGTCGAGCAGCGCCTGGGTGGCACGGTCCATCGCGACGGCGACCAGCTTGGTCATCTCGATGACGCGCTTGCCGATGTCGTCGAGTTCGTCGTGAAAGATGTCGCGCATGCGTGCGGTTCCTTACCTCGTCGGTGTCGGCCGGGGCTGGGAGTCAGCCGAAGCGGCCTGAGATGTAATCCTCGGTCCTCTTGTCGCTCGGGTTGGAGAAGATCCTCTGCGTGTCGTCCATCTCGACCATCTGACCCGGTTTGCCGATGCCCGCGAGGTTGAAGAACGCCGTGCGGTCCGATACCCGCGCGGCCTGCTGCATATTGTGCGTCACTATCACGATCGTGTACTCGCTCTTGAGTTCCTGGATGAGGTCCTCGATGGCGAGCGTCGAGATCGGGTCCAGCGCCGAGCACGGCTCGTCCATGAGCAGCACCTGCGGCTTGACCGCGATCGCGCGCGCGATGCACAGGCGCTGCTGCTGCCCTCCGGACAGGCCGGCACCGGGCTTGCTGAGCCGGTCCTTCACCTCGTCGAAGAGGTTGGCCGCGCGCAGTGACTTCTCGACGACGTTGTCGAGCTCGGCCTTCCTCATCCGCCCGCTCTGCAACTTCAGGCCCGCGACGACGTTGTCGTAGATCGACATGGTCGGGAACGGGTTGGGGCGCTGGAAGACCATCCCGATCGTCCGGCGGACGTCGACCGGGTCAATCGAGCTGTCGTAGATGTCCTCTCCGTCGAGCAGCACGTTGCCCTCGACCCGAGCACCCGCGATCACCTCGTGCATGCGGTTCAGCGTGCGCAGCACCGTCGACTTGCCACACCCGGACGGGCCGATGAACGCGGTCACCGCACGGGGTTCGATGGTGAGGTTCACCTCGCTGACGGCGAGGAACTTGCTGTAGTAGATGTTGAGATTCTTGGCGTCGATGCGCTTGGCCACGGAAACTCCTAGGACTCGGTGACCTTGTTGAACCGCCCGACGAAGCGCGCCGCGAGGTTCAGGAACAGGACGATGACGATGAGGGTGAGCGCGGCGCCCCACATCCGGTCGGGAGCGTAGTTCGCGACCGACCCGGCGACCCGGTTGCCGTTGGCGTCGAGGTGGTAGGCACCGCTGCCGGTGGCGTGGTTGAGGTTGGTGAACTGGTCGTAGATGAGCCCCGGCAGCGTGCCCTGGGGCCCCGAGAGGAGGTTGCTGTTCAGGCCCGCCGAGTAGCCGACCAGGATCAGCAGCGGCGCCGTCTCGCCTGCGACGCGGGCGATGCCGAGGATGACGCCGGTGACCAGGCCGGTGAATGCCGTCGGAAGCACGATCTTCGTGATCGTCTTCCACTTCGGTACGCCCAGCGCGTACGAGGCCTCGCGCAGCTCGTTCGGGACGAGCCGCAACATCTCCTCCGTCGTCCGCACGATGACCGGGATCATCAGGATCACGAGTGCGAAGGACACCAACCAGCCCGAACCCAGCACGCCGAAGGTGGAGATGAACACCGCGTAGATGAACAGCGCGGCGACGATCGACGGGACGCCGGTGAGGATGTCGACCATGAACGTCGTGGCGCGCGCGAGCGGGCCGCGACCGTACTCGACCAGGTAGATGCCGACCAGGATCGCCACGGGCACCGAAATCACGGTGCACAGCGCCACCTGCTCGAGCGTGCCCAGGATCGCGTGCCACGCTCCGCCGCCCGGGTCGCTGAACGTCTTGTTGCGCTGCGTGCCGGTCCACCAGCCGGCGTGGACGACGACGTGGTAGCCCTTGGAGATCACGGTCCAGAGCAGCCAGACCAGCGGGACGAGCGCGACCAGGAAGGCGCCGACGACGAGCGTGCCGGCGAGGCCGTTCTTGAGCTTGCGGCGGCGCGAGACCGGGTGGAAGGGCGACGCCGAGGGTCGTGCCAGCGTTGCCGTGGTCACGTGAAGTCCTTTCGCCGGTTCACGATCCATCGAGCCGCGGCGTTGACGACGAACGTCAGCACGAACAGCACGAGGCCGGCGGCGATGTACGCGCCGGTCGACGCCGGGTTGTTGAACTCGGCGGAGTTGCCGGCGATCTTCGACGCGATCGTCTCCCCGCCGTTGAAGATCGACAGGGAGTGGTTGCTCACCTTGGAGAGGATCAGCAGCACGGCGATGGTCTCACCGAGCGCGCGGCCGAGGCCGAGCATCGCGCCGCTCACCACGCCGGCCCGGCCGTAGGGCAGCACGGTCATCCGGATCATCTCCCACTTCGTGGACCCGAGCGCGAGCGCGGCTTCCTTGTTGGCGCGGGGAGTTCGCTCGAAGACGTCGCGGCTGATCGCGGTCACGATCGGCAGGACCATGACGGCGAGCACGACTCCGCCGTCGAAGACGCTGCCGCGGTCGACGCCCTTGTTCTTGAACAGCGGCAGGCCGCCGAGGTGGTACAGCGCATGCTGCACGCCCACGAGGTGCGGCGCCAGCACGCTGTAACCCCAGATGCCGTAGATGATCGACGGGATGGCGGCGAGCAGGTCGACGACGTACGCGACCGGCTTCGCGAGCCGCCGCGGCGCGTACTGCGTGATGAACAGCGCGATCCCGATGGCGATCGGCACGGCGATGATCAGAGCGACGAACGAGATCATCACCGTCGTGTAGAGCAGCGGTGCCACGCCGAAGCGCAGGTTGCCGGGCGTCGGCGCCCACTCGGTGGACGTCAGGAAGTTGACCTTGTCGTCGGCGATCGAGCGCACCGACTTCACGATCAGGAAGACCGCGACGAGCACCACGAGCACGATGACGAAACCCGACGCGCCGCCGGCAAGCCCGGCGAAGACGCGGTCGCCCACGCGCTTGCGACCGCCGGCCGAGATCATCCCGGCGCCGAGTACCGGCGTGTCGTCGAGCGTGCTGACGCCGAGCGGCTGTGCGGAGCCGACGATGACATCCCTGGGCGGGTTCGTGGGCGGTGCGGTGGGGTCGTCCCCGAGGCTGTCGCCGCCGGTTGCGCGCGGGACGACGCCCTCGTCGCCGACGCGCGGAGGGGGAAGCGGCTGATCGTCGTTGTTCACGGTGCTCCGCGACTCTGTTGCCGTGGGAGGGGTGCTCCGGGGATCTGTCATCTATGACCTGTCCGGCTCGCGGAAGACGAGATCCGCCGGGTCCCCGGAGCGTAATGGCTCCGGGGCCCGGCGGACACCCGTGGAATCACTGACCCGACGTCAGCTGATCGTCGCGATCGATGCGTTCACCTGGGTCTGCAGCGCCGCCGGCAGCGGGGCGTAACCCAGCTGCGCCAGCGCGGCCTGGCCGCCATTGGCGGTGTAGCTGAGGAAGTTCTTGACGAACGTCCCCTTGGCCGCGTCGCTGTACTTGGTGCAGACGATCTCGTACGTCACCAGGACGATCGGGTAGGCACCCGCCGTCTTGGTCGCGTAGTCGATCTTCAGGCTCAGGTCACCGGGACCGCTCGGCTTGACGGTCGCGGCCTCGGCGGCCTTGCTGGCGGTGTCCTTCGTCAGCTGGACCGGGCCGCCGCCGTTGTCGATCTCGGCGGTCGACAGCCCGCCGCTGACCGCGAACGAGAACTCGTCGTAGCCGATGGCGCCCTCGGTGCTGGCGATGGCGGCGGCGACACCCTGAGACTTGGCCTTACCCTGCCCGGCGAAGCCGGCCTTGGAGGAGTCCTTGTCAGGCGTCGAGGTGAACACCGTCGGTGCGGTGGCCGCGAGGTAGGTCTCGAAGTTCTGCGTCGTACCGGACGAATCCGAGCGGTAGATCACCGAGATCTTGGTCGACGGCAGCGTGACGCCGGAGTTCAGCGCCGCGATGGCCGGGTCGTTCCAGGTCGTGATCTTGCCGAGGAAGATCTTCGCGATCGTCTCGCCGTTGAGCACCAGCTTGCTGACGCCGTTCAGCTTGTACGCGATCGCGATCGGGCCGACCACCATCGGCAGGTCCATAGCCGCGCTGCCGCATGCCGTCTGCGCCTTGGAGTACTCCCCCTTGGACACGCTGAGCGCCGAGTCCGACCCGGCGAAGTCGTCCTGCTTGGCGATGAACGCCGTGACGCCCGCGCCCGAGCCGGTCGGGTTGTAGTTGATCGTCGCGCCCGAGCAGGCCGACTGGTAGTCCTTGATCCACTGGTTGATCGCGTTCGTCTGCGCGGTCGAACCCTGGCCGTTGAGCGTGCCGCTCGAGCACGTCGGAGCAGCGGCGGCCGTCGACGCCGCGGAGCTGCTTCCCGCGCCCGAGCTGGTGCTCGACGCAGAGGCGCTCGGCTTGGAGCTGGAGCACGCGGCGAGCGAAACCGCTGCCGCGAGGAGTCCGGCAGTGATGCCGACCCGGTACAGCTTCACGTGGGTTCCCTTCGTAGAGACGTCCTGTCATGACCGAAGCTAGGCAGGCAAGGTGGCCCCGCGGCGTGCCCAAAGTGAACGAGAGGTGAATCGGGCCGCAGGGTTGGGTTACGTCGCAGCGGTATGTACGTGACGGCAATGTGAACTAGGGCGTGTCCGGACATTCCCCGGCCGCACTCGCGTCACAGGCTCCACTGGACGTCGACGTCGTGGCGATGGAATCCCGCCCGCTCGTAGAGCCGCATCGCCGCGGCGTTGGAGTCGTCCACGTAGAGCAGCACCTCGCGAGCGCCTCGCCCGGCGAGGTACGCCAGCCCCCGCTGCAGCAGGACGGCCCCGAGCCGCATCCCCTGCGCGGCCGGATCGACGCCGAGCACGTAGACCTCGCCCATGCCGTCCGGATGGACCTTCGTCCAGTGGAAGCCGACCAGCCGGCCGTCGCGCTCGGCGAGAAGGAACCCGGGCGGGTCGAACCACGGCTCCCGCTCCCGGGCGGCCAGGTCCTCGAGCCGCCAGCCGCCCTGCTCCGCGTGGTCCGCGAACGCCGCCGCGTTGAGCCGCAGCCATGCCTGCTCGTCCTGGCCGGGAACGAAGGTCCGGATGGTGATTCCCGCGCCGAGTGGTTCCTCGGCCGCCGGCGCCTCGAGCGGACGCCGCAGTTGATGCAGCACCCGGGTCCGGCGGTACCCGCGGCCGTCGAGAGCCGCGGCGACGGGCGTCCGGCTGCCGTGCGACCAGACGAGCAGCTCGGCGGCCGAGTCCTGCGCCGCGTCGAGCAGCGCCGCCGCGGACTCGGCGTCACCGGCGAGTTCCAGCGAGCGGCCCGCGATCTGGGCGTAGCCACGCAGCCGGCCGTCCTCGCCCCGCGCGATCAGGTGGCGGACGCCGGCTCCGACCGACAGCTGCGCCAGCGCCTGGTCGGACAGCGGTGGCGCGCCGTCACGCGCCTCCGCCTCGTCCGCGAGGCTGCGTACGGCGGACTGCTGCTCGGCCGGCAGTGTCGTCTCGGTGGTGACGGTCAGCGGCATGCCGAAACGCTAGCCCGCAAGCTGCGCACGACGGCGGGAGAGGGGTCAGAGCGAGATGTCGATCGTCGCGGCGTCGAGTTCCTCGGCAACGACGCGACGAGGCGACGGCGACTCGGACGGGCGCACGAACTTGTACCCGACGTTGCGGACCGTTCCGATCATCGACTCGTGCTCGGGGCCGAGCTTCGCTCGCAGCCGGCGCACGTGGACGTCGACCGTGCGGGTGCCGCCGAAGTAGTCGTAGCCCCAGACCTCCTGCACCAGATGCGATCGCGTGAACACGCGGCCGGGGTGCTGGGCGAGGAACTTGAGCAGCTCGAACTCCTTGTAGGTGAGGTCGAGCGTCCGGCTGCTGAGCCGGGCGGTGTAGGTCGTCTCGTCGATGGTCAGGTCGCCGATGTCGACCTGCTCGGGCGCGCCGTCGGAGTTCGCGGCACGGCGGTCGAGCGCCAGGCGCAGCCGGGTGTCCAGCTCGGCGGGGCCCGCTGTGTCGAGAACGAAGTCGTCGACCGGCCATTCGGCGGACATCGCGATCAGCCCACCCTCGGTCAGTACGGCGACCACGGGGACCGCGGCGCCGACCGCCGACAGCACGCGGGTGAAGGAGCGCACGGTCGCGAGGTCGCGGCGGGCGTCGACGAGGATCAGGTCCCCGAGGTGGCGGTCCACGAGCACGGTCGCGTCGAGGGGCAGCACGGTCACGCGGTGCGCGAGCAGGCCCAGCGCCGGCAGCACCTCGGCGGTCGGCTGGCTGGCGGCGGTGAGGAGGGTGAGCTCCACGCGGGCCTCCGGGATGAGAGCCGATGGGGTGACGGAGCCGGCGGCGCTGCTGGACCCGCGGGCGTCGCTGCCCGTCTCGACGATGCCGCATCCATGTGTCCGGCATGTAAACCGGCGACACGGCGACCGGCGCTACCCGGAAGAATAGCGGCCATGACCGAGCCGGCGCCCGTCGAGCTGACGACCGCCGACGGCGTGCGGCTCGCCGCCGAGCACTGGCCCGGCGAGGACACGGGGTTGGGTTACGTCGCGCTGCACGGGTTCACCGGTTCGTCGCGCTCCCGGGAGGTGCGGCGCATCGCCGCCCGGCTGGCCGCGACCGGCGCGGCCGTGCTCGCGCCGGATCTGCGCGGGCACGGGCGGTCGGGCGGATCCAGCACGGTGGGCGATCTCGAGGTGCATGACGCCGCCGCCGCCGTCGCGTACCTGCGGGGCCACGGCTACCGGCACGTCGCCGTGATCGGTTGGTCCATGGGCGGATCGGTGGCGCTGAGGTACGCCGGGCTGGGCGGTGACGCCGACGCGGTCGTCAGCGTGAGCTCGCCCGGCGCGTGGTTCGAGCGGGGCACCCGGCCGATGCGGGTCGTCCACTGGCTGTGCGAGACGAGCAGCGGCCGGCTGCTGACCAGGATCGTGCGCGGCACCCGGCTGGCTGCGGACGGCTGGCTGGACGTCCCCGAATCACCGGAGGAGGTCGCGGGCCGCATCGCCCCGACGCCGCTGCTGATAGTCCACGGCGACGCCGATCACTACTTCCCGCTGCGGCACGTCGACCTGCTCGCCGCTGCTGCCCCGACCGCGACACTCTGGGTCGAGGCAGGTATGGCTCACGCCGAGTCGGCGACGACGCCGGAGCTGGTCGACCGCATCGATGCCTGGACGCGCTCGGTCATCACTCGAGAACAGGTCTGGGACCATGGCACACGTGACTGACCGCGCCGCCGCTGAGGAGTCGAGCGGCGCCGGAAGGTCTGTGGCCGCCGTCGACCACCCCTTCGTGACGCTGGCCTCGATCGTCCTGGTCGGGGGGGTGCTCGCTGGTGGCGCCCGCATCAGCGCGGTGGCGCTGCTCGTCGGCGTGGCCGCCGTGCAGGCACTGGTCACCCTGAGCTGGACGATCGGCACCGCCGTGCCGGGACGCAACGGAACGGTGCTGGTGGGCGCGATGGCCGCGGCCGGTGCCGACGTCGCGGTCTGGGTGTGGCCGGGCGGCCAGCTCGGCACCCTGCTGCCGGTGTTCGGGCTCGCGGTTCCCGTCATGTTCGTCGTTCAGCTGATGCGTGCCGCGGCCCGGGTCCGGGTGGTCGAATCACTCGCGGGCGTCACCTTCCTGATCTTCGTCGTCGTGTCGCCGGCCGCGTACCTGCAGCTGCGGCACGAGTTCACCGCGGCGCACATCGGCGGCACGGTCGTGTCCGGGGTCGTTCTCGCGACGGCAGGTGCTCTGCTCGTCGGCCTGCTCGTCGACCTGGTCATGCCCGCGCCGCGTTTCGACCCGGCGGCCGACCGCGGCCTGCTCGCCGTGGTGGCGTCCGCCGGCCTGGGTGGGTCGATCGGTCATCTGGCGCTGGGGTCGAACGCCGGGTTCCTCGCCGGGCGCGGCGCGTTCGTCGGCGCGGCCTGCGGCGCGCTCGCCGGACTGCTCGCCGTGGCGATCGCGTTCGTACGGGTGTCGGCCCCCGAACCCGAGTCGGCCGCGGGGCGCGGGCTGCGTTCGGTGCTGCCTGCGGTCGTCCCGCTCAGCCTGGTCGCACCGGTCGGCTTCCTGCTGTGTCTCGCGGTTCGCGCCTGATCCGACGATGCCCGCCTTTCGCCCGACGAGCGCGCTGTGACCGTCGCGCTCGTCATTGCCGCGATCGCGCTGATCGCGCTCGCCTTGGGCGTGGCGCTGGCCGACCGCATCCTCGCCACTCTCGCCGAGCACAAGGCGTCCGACGTTCTCTCCGAGCCGTTCGGCCGGCCGGCCACGGTTCGCGTGCACGGCAAGCCGTTCCTCACCCAAGCGCTGCGCGGCCGCTACGACGACGTCGAGGTCAACGGCGGGGGTCTCGTGATCGGCGAGATGGCGGGCGCGACCCTCGACGCGCACCTGTACGGCGTGCTGATCCCGCTTCGAGAGCTGATGGAGAAGCGTGCGTCGCGGCTGGTCTGCTCGCGCGTCGAGGGACGCATCGTGCTGCCCTACGGCGAGATCGCGAGAGTGAGCCGGATCCCCGGCCTCACGCTGACCTACACCGGCGGCAAGCTGACGGCCTCGGCCGCGGTCCCCGTGCCGGGCATCAGCCAGATCGCCCGGCTCAGCGGCGAGGCGGTGCTGCAGGTCGTCCCGGGTGACGCGGTCTGGCTGCGCGTGCGACATATCGCCGTGGCCGGCGTCAGCCTTCCGGCGTTGCTCGTCAAACAGCTGCTGCCCTCGTTGAGCGTCCCGATACCGTTGCCGGAGTTGCCGTACGGACTGCGCCTGGCCGATCTGACCCCCGGCGCGTCCGGGCTGGTGGTGACCGGGTTCGCCGACTCGGTCGTGTTCACAGCCGACGACGCCGCGACCGAGACGCCGCTCTAAGAGAATGTTCAGCGGTTCGGTAGCGATTGGGCCGTAGCCGGGGGCACCGGCTACCCTGACGCCATGGGCATCGCGCTCTGCGCCGTGAGCACTGCGCTCACCTCCCGCCGCACGGTCGACCTGTGCCGTGTGGGCAGCTGCCTGTGTCGTCTGCGCTGACCGCGGGACGACGTCGGTAGTCGACGACCTCAGCTCCCGTGCCGGGCGGCGTGCCCGTGCGCCGGCCGCTCCGCCTGCACATCCTTCTGAACACACCCTGCAACAACACCCTGCACTGAGGAGAACAACCATGAGCCGCGCAGACGTGCTCGTCTCGGCCGAGTGGGCCGAAGAGAACCTCGACACCCCCGGCGTCGCCCTCGTCGAGGTCGACGAGGACACCGCCGCCTACGACGGGGGCCACATTCGAGGGGCCGTCAAGCTGGACTGGAAGACCGAACTCCAGGACCAGGTCCGCCGGGACTTCGTGAGCAAGGAGCAGTTCGAGCAGCTGCTCTCGGCCAAGGGCATCGGCAACGACGACACGGTCGTCCTGTACGGCGGCAACAACAACTGGTTCGCCGCGTACGCGTACTGGTATTTCAAGCTGTACGGTCACGACTCGGTCAAGCTGCTCGACGGTGGCCGCAAGAAGTGGGAACTCGACGGCCGTGAGCTGTCGAAGGACACCGTGTCGCGTCCGGCGACCCAGTACCGGGCCAAGGACCAGGACACCTCGATCCGCGCGTTCCGGGACGAGGTCATCGCCGCGATCGGGCAGCAGAACCTGATCGACGTCCGCTCGCCCGACGAGTTCTCCGGAAAGCTGCTCGCCCCGGCGCACCTTCCGCAGGAGCAGTCGCAGCGTGGCGGTCACATCCCGACGGCGCTCAACGTGCCGTGGAGCAAGGCCGCGACCGAGGACGGCACGTTCAAGTCCGACGACGACCTGCGGTCGCTCTACGGCCAGGCCGGTCTCGACGAATCGCGCGACACCATCGCGTACTGCCGCATCGGCGAGCGCTCGAGCCACACCTGGTTCGCTTTGCACGAGCTGCTCGGCGAGCAGAACGTGAAGAACTACGACGGCTCGTGGACCGAGTACGGCTCGCTGGTCGGCGTCCCGATCGAGAAGGAGGTCTGAGCATGTGCGGCTCGCCTGCCCAGTCCCCGTCGCTCCCCGCCGGCATCGACCTCGGCAAGGAGACCGTCATCTACGGCGTCGTCACCGCCGGTGAGGCACCGGTGCCCTCGGCGTACGTCCGGTTGCTCGACGCGACCGGTGAGTTCACCGCCGAGGTGGTCACCTCGGCGACCGGTGACTTCCGGTTCTTCGCGGCGCCGGGCAAGTGGACGCTGTCGGTCCTGCACCGCGACGGCTCGGCCCGCAAGGACGTCCATGCGCTCGAACCCGGGCTGGTCCAGGTTCCGCTCGCGCTGGGCTGACCGAACCCTCGAAGCAGGGGCCGCGCCGGTTACGGTGCGGCCCCTGTTCGGTTCCGGCTGGTGCGTGGGCGTGCGGGTGATGTCATGATGCTCCGGTGTCCGAGCCGGCCGGCAACGCGATCGCGAGCCGTGCCGGATTCGTCGCTCCCGAGGACGACTTCGCCCGCCGGCTCCAGCAGCTGGCCCACGTCACCGCCCGGCTCGCCGCAGCCGAGACCATCGACGCTGTCGCCACCGTGGTGGTGTCCCACGTCGTGGACGCCATCGGCGCCGCCGTGTCGACATTGATGTTGCGCGAGGGCGACCGGCTGCGCCTTGTCGCCACCCACGGCGTGCGGCCGGGTGTGCAGCAGGAATTCGCCACCTTCGACATCAACGACGCCAACCCGGCGGGTGAGGCAGTCCGTACGGCCCGTCCGGTCGTCGTGTCCGACGTCGAGACGATCCGCGAGAAATACGCTGCCATCGCCGACCGGATGCCGCAGGACCGCTCGCTGGTCTGCCTGCCGCTCACCGTCGGCACCGAAACCCTCGGTGTCATCGGCCTGACCTTCGAGGAGAACTGGCTGCCCGGTCAGCGCGAACTCGACCTGCTGACCACGTTCGCCGACTCCTGCGCACAGGCCGTGCGCCGCATCCGTGCCACGGAAGAGGCCGGCGAGAAGGCGCGGCACCTCACCTTTCTCGCCGAGGTGTCGGCCGAACTCGCCCGCAGCATCGACTACCGCGAGACCCTCGCGAACGTCGCCCAGCTCGCCGTCCCCATGCTCGCCGACTGGTGCACGGTCGCCCTCGTGCAGGACGGCCGGTTGACGACGGTCGCCCTCGCGCATGCCGATCCGGAGAAGGTCGCGTGGGCATGGCAGATCGAGCATCAGTTCCCGATCGACATCGATGCCCCGACCGGCGTGCCGAACGTGGTGCGCACCGGGACGAGCGAACTGCACCGCGAGATCACCGATGAGATGCTCGCCGCGAGCGCCCGGGACGACGAGCACCTGCGCATCGCCCGCGAGCTCGATCTCGGCAGTGCGCTGGTCGTGCCGCTGACGGCGCGTGGACGCACCGTCGGCGCCATGTCGATGCTGCGCACGTCCGGGCGGCGGCCGTTCGACGAAGCCGACCTCGTGACCGCCGAGGACCTTGCGCGGCGCGCTGCCGTCGCGATCGAGAACGCGCGGCTGCATCGGCAGACCGAAGACATCGCGTTGCAGTTGCAGCGTGCAGTGCTGCCCGACGATCTCGCCGCGCTGACGGGGTGGCGCGTCGCGGCGCACTACACCCCCGGCGGACGGGCCGAGGTCGGCGGCGACTTCTACGACGCGGTCGACCTCGGGTCGGGCCGGCTGGCGGTCTTCATCGGTGACGTCATGGGTCACGGCGTCGAGGCGGCCGCCGCGATGGCGCAGATGCGGGCGTCCGTGCGCGCGTTCCTCAGCATCGATCCCGCGCCTGCTGCGGTCGTCGGCAGGCTCGACGCGATGTACGAGCGGCTGCACATCTCCGAAATGGCCACGCTCGCGTACCTGCTGATCGACTCGGGCGATCGCCGGGTGCGGTTCGTACTCGCAGGGCACTACCCGCCGCTCGTCGTGTCGGCCGACGGGTCGCGGCACTTCGTCGCCGCCCTGCCCCAGCGTCCGCTCGGCGCAGGCGCGGACTCACGGGTCGAGGCCAGCGAACCGCTCGAGCCCGACGAGGTGCTGCTGCTCTACACCGACGGCCTGGTCGAACGGCGCGACGAGTCGATCGACGACGGTCTGGCTCGGCTCGAGCGCCATGCCGGCTTGCTCGCGCGCGCGCCGCTCGACGCCGGGTTGCGTGCGCTCGTCGACGCGTTGCGCGACCCGGCCGGGCTGGACGACGTCACCGCGCTCGCCGTCCGGGTACCGCCGGCCGACGCCTGAGCAGCGGGTCAGCGGCCCAGCGTGGCGCGCACGGCGCCGAGCTGTTCGGCGCCGAGCGGCAGCCGTGCCCACACCGCCTTGCCCCCGCTCGGGTCGGGGTCGACGCCCCACTCATCGGCGAGCGCCGCGACCAGGAGCAGGCCCCGGCCGGAGGTGTCGTCGATACCCGGGTCGCGCGGTTGCGGCCAGCCAGGGCCGTCGTCGCACACGCGCAACTCGATGCTGTCGCCGCGGATCGTCATCGCCAGCTCGAGTCTGTTGGAGTCGGCGCGGACGGCGTTGGTCACCAGCTCGCTCACGATCAGCGCGGCGTTCTCGACCAGTCCGTTCGATCGCTGCCCGAGCAGGCCGGAAAGCTGCTCGACTGCATAGCTGCGAGCGTCCGACGGCGCTTCCAGGCCACCGCCGAACGTTTCGTTCCGCTGCCAGCCCGCCAGCGCCACGCGCGCCTCCCGCAAGTCCGGCCCCGGCTGTTCGAGACCGGCGCGCCACACTTTCTGCGCTTGTGCCACAGTAACCCGATGGTTGCGTTGTCGCTCGGTACGCAACGCGAGGTCGGTCGTTGCGTCGTCTCCGTCGCCGGCGACCTCGACATCGGGTCGGTGCCGTCCTTGCGCAGGGTCGCCGACGCCGAACTGGCGTCGCCGGACTGCTCCACGCTGGTACTCGACGTGCGCGAGCTCGCGTTCCTCGACTCGACAGGGATCGGATACTGGGTCGAGCTGCGCACGACGGCCGAGGCATTGGGCAAGTCGTTCTCGCTCGAGTCGGTTCCGCACTCGGTCCGGCGGCTCCTGACGATCGGCGGCCTCGCGGATCTCTTCGGACTCGACGAAACGCCGGCGGGCACCGGTCAGTAGACGAGCGCCTGCACCCCGGGGGCGAGCACCTCGTCGACGAACGACGCACTGCCGGCAATGACGGCGCCCTCGACGAGCTGGTTCTGCTCGATGCCGCGCCGCGCCGCGCACTGGGTACACACGGTGAGGCGGCCGCCGCCGATCACCGCGTCGCGCAGATCCGCCAGCGGCGCTGCTTGCGGCAGCACGAAGGCCTCGGCCCGCCCGGGCAGCGCCAGCCACGCCGCCTCGCCGGTGAGCCACAGCGACACCTCGGCACCCGCGGCGACGGCGGTCGCGGCCACGGTGAAGGCCTGGGAGCAGCGCTCCGCGTCGTCCGCGCCCGCGGTGCACTTGACCACGAGTCGGCGGGCCGGTGATGTGCTCATGCGGATATCCTCCCTGGCATGGAAGCGACCTACCTCGTCATTCTGATCGTGACGTTCCTCGGCATCGGGGCCATGTCGCTCTACATCCTCGCCAAGCTGTTCGCCGGCCAGCGCTGACCGACCACCATCGACCCGATCCCGTTCCCAGACACCGCGGGCCTGCGCAGCGGTGCACCGCTGCACGCCCGGCTGCTCGCGTTGCTGCCACTCGTCGGCCGGTGGGCAGGTAGCGGCACCGGCGTCGTCGCCGCCACCGGAGCGCAGTTCGCGTTCGGCCAGCAGGTCGCCTTCACCCATGACGGCCGGCCCTTCCTGGCCTACGAGTCCCGCTCTTGGCTCGTCAACGAGGCGGACGTAGCGTTGCGGCCCGTATGGCGGGAGGCGGGTTTCTGGCGTCCCGGTGAGACGGACGACGATCTCGAGGTCGTCATCGCGTCGAACACCGGGCAGAGCCTGACCTTCGCGGGATTGTCCGGTGACCTGCGCTGGGACATCGCGACGACCGCTGCCGTACCGACTGCAACCGCGGTCGAGGTCGACGGCGAGCGCCGGCTCTACGCGATCGTCGACGGACAGCTGGTCTATGCCACCGAACTCGCGCCGCACGGCCACTCGTATGCGGCGCACCTGCATGCTCGTCTCGACCGGATGCAGTGATCAGCTTCGCGGCAGCGGAGTTGCGGGGTCGAGCTCGAGGCCGAGCTGACGGGCGGTGTGATCAATGATCAACCACACCTGCTGGGTGAGTGCGGCCGTCAACTCGTCGCGCGCGACGTCGCGATGCTCGAGCCACCAGGCCGAGGTCGCGTCGACCATGCCGACCACACCCACGATGACCCGCTCGGCGGGGCCGGTGTCGAGGTCGAACAGCCGCATGTAGCCGGCCAGCACGGCGGTGAGTTCATGGGCGAAGGCAGCCTTCGCGTCATCGACCGCAGGGGAGCCGGTCGCGCTCACCGCGTACGCGTGCGCGGCGAGGAACCGGTACAGATTCGGGTGCTGCTCCATCCACGCGAGGTGCTGACTGATCGCGGCCCGGATGACGTCGTGCGCGGATCCCTTCGTCGCCAGTCCCGCGCGGATGCCTTCGGCGATCTGCTTTGCGACGTGCCGCGAGACGGCCAGATCGAGCGCCTGCTTTCCCTCGAAGTGGCGGTACACGTGCGTGCGGGGGACGCCTGCGCGTTCGGCGATCTGCCCGGTCAGGGCGTCCGGCCCCTCTTCCTCGATTGCGGCGATTGCGGCGGTGATGATCGCGAGCCGGCGTTCGCGGCGGTGCGGGTCCCAGCGCGTGGACCGTCCGTCGCGCTGCTCGGTCATGTCGAAATCGTACGGCCGTGCGCGACGGCTCCGGTGGTCCGAGGGACTCTCGACTTCAGGACGACTTGATCTTGGACATAAACCAATCAGTCCGGCAAAGACTCACATTCCCGGGCGGCGGAGCCGACAGTTCGTGCCGCGACGAGGGCCACCAGATCCAGTGGAGTCCGTGATCGTTCTTCCTCGCGAAGGGGTCTGCGAGCAGCGGATCCCGCTGACTTTTACCGAAAGTCCCAGGAGGACACACATGGCGAAGCACAGAACTCGTTCGCTGCAGGGCAAGGCGCTGCTGGGTGTGGTGGTCACCGCCGTGGCACTGCTCGCCACCGCGCTGATCGGCTCGCAGACCGCGAACGCCGCGTTTCTGATTCCGGACAACAAGACGGTGTCGCCGACCAACTCCGACGTGTTCTCGAAGTGCATTCTGCAGGTCAAGAGCGTGAACCCCCTGCATAGCTACGACACGACGGTGAAGCTGTCCGGCCAGGCGCAGCCGAACAACGCGAACGGGTATGCGAACAACGTGTTCACGCAGGTCTTCTGCGACATCTTCGACCCGACGACCGGTGGCCTGCTCGCGCATATACAGCCATACAGCAACAGCGCGACGGTGCTCAATACCAGCCAGCAGTTCGTCCTGCCGTTCCGGAATTCGTACACGCTGTGCGGGCAGACCCTCGTCAAGCTGGTCAACGGCAATACGAGCCTGACCCCGTACGTCTGCGCCTGAGCGCAGTCCCGCCTGACCCGGCGCCCCGGCCCGCCTCAGCGGGCCGGGGCGCTGCCGCGCCTGCCGCCGGCCAACTAGCTGTTACACCTTGTCAGCGCAAGATGTTTGGTGCTACATCTTGTTCTTGCAACACCGTGTCAGGCATAACGGGGGAATTGGCATGACTGGACCCAGGGACCGCGATACGACGGCGCTGCGCCTGCTCGCCTCGTCCGCCCGGAACTCCTACGACCCGCTGCTCGACATCGACTGGGCGGCACCGGTCGACGGTGGCCTGCCTTTCATGCCGCTCGAACGGGTCTCGCTGTACGGGACGCCGCTGTGGGACCGGATGACGCCCCAGCAGCGCATCGAGCTGTCGCGGCACGAGCTGGCGAGCATCGCCGGCACCGGCCTGTGGTTCGAGATCATCCTGATCCAGCTGCTCGCGCGGTACGCGTATCACCAGGACCCGCTCGCGCCGCACACGCACTACGCCCTGACCGAGATCGGCGACGAGACGCGCCACGTGATCATGTTCGCCAAGGCGATCGAGCGACTCGGCGCGCCGACCTACCGCCCGGCGCGCTACGTCCATCACCTGGCCCGGCTCTACAAGGCGACCGCCCGTGGCCCGGCGGTCTTCGCGCCCGTCCTGGTCGCCGAGGAGATGACCGACCGCCTGCAGCGGGTGACGATGAACGACGAGTCGATCAACCCGCTCGTCCGCATGGTCAACCGCATCCACGTCGTGGAGGAAGCGCGGCACGTCCGCTTCGCCCGGGAGGAGGTCGCCCGCCTGATGCCGCGACTCGGCCCGGTCAAGCGCAGCGTCGCGACGATATCGTCGGCGATCGTCGCCGCCTTCGTGGCGCACAGCCTGATCAGCCCCGACGTGTACGCCGCGGTGGGCCTCGACCGGAGGCAGGCCGTGCGGGCCGCACGTCGCAACCCGTACAACCACGCGACCCGGCGCTGGATGGGCGAGAAGATCATGGGATTCCTGCAGACGCAGGGCATGGTGACCCGCGCATCGCGGCCGATCTACCGGCTGGTCCACCTCGTCTGACCCGGTCCGGGGATGGGTCGGCCCCCGAGCCTGTTCCGGACGTATCCGGGTCGGCTGGACGGGCCGACGGCTCGGGGGCCGGGTAGCTGCCGGGTCTTGCTCGCCGCCGTGGACTCACGACGCGGGCACGGGCCCAGCTGTCCGTTGTTCAACAGCGGCTAGCTGGCAGCCACCTCACGTGTCCGAGGAATACTCAACTCTGGACCACCTCCTTTCTCGTGTACCGCCACGGTACGACGTGCCGGGACGACCGGCAACGATCTTTCAGCGCGGGCCGAAACCGGCCAGCGAACGGATCTGCGCATCGAGATCCGGCCGGCGAACCCGGGCCGTGCCGTCCAGTTCGACGACGTCGACCGGGCCCCTGACGCTGCCGATCAGCCAGAGCACCTCGGCTGCGTGCAGGTCGGCGACCGTGGCCGGCACCGACACGCAGTCCCAGCCGGCGCGCGAGGCCTGGTCGAAGAGCAACTGCTGCGTGGTCCCGCCCAGGATCCCGGTCGCGCCGATGGGGGTCGTGTGCAGTCGCCGTCCTACCGACCACACCACCGAGCTCACCGTCGACTCGAGCACCGCGCCGTCGACGCTGACGAGGATCGCGTCGTCGCACCCGCGCCGCGCCGCTTCGCGCTGAGCTGCCATGTTCACCGCGTAGGACAGCGTCTTCACCCCGCCGAGCAGCCACGGGGCATCGGCGAAGGCGTCGGCCGAAGTGCCTCGGGACAGCGTGGCGACCCGCAGCCCGTCTCGCCGCTGCCGCGCGTAATTCGTCGGCAGGTCGCTGATGGTCAGAAAGCCTGTCGGCGGCGCGCCGGCGCCGGCCCCGCGGGTCAGCACCAGCTTCATGGCCCACTCGCCGGGATCGTGCCAGGCAGTCACCGCGGACGTGACGAAGGCGTCCCACTCGTCGATGTCGAACGGGAGCTCGAGCGCAGCCGCCGAGCGCGCCATCCGTACGAGATGGGCGGCCGGCTTGTCGACGCGGCTGGTGCCGTCGGCCATGGTGAGGACCCGGCAGCCCTCGAAACAGCCGTCGCCACGGGTGAGGCCGTTGTCGTCGGCGCGCACGATCGGTGCCGACGGATCGAGCGAACCCGCGCCGATCATCGCCAGGAATCGCACGGCCACGGCCTCACGCTACCTACCATGGTGGTGATGACCGACGGACACACGCACGACCACGCTGCGCGACCGGCGCCGGACCTGGCGACGACGCTGCGCACGCGTGGCCTGCGTATGACACCGCAGCGCGAACAGGTGCTCGGCGCGGTGCGGCGGCTCGGTCACGCCACGCCCGAGCAGCTGTGCGAGGCGGTCACCGGCGTCGACATCACGACCGTGTACCGCACGCTCGAGCTGCTCGAGGAGCTCGAGCTCGTGCGGCACACCCACCTCGGTCACGGGGCACCGTCGTACCGCCCTGCTGACGACGAGCACGTCCATCTGGTCTGCCACTCGTGCGGGGCGGCGGTCGACGCGCCGCCGGACCTCACGGACCGGTTGGCCCAATCGCTGCGCGACGAGCACGGCTTCGTCCTGGACCGGTCACACTTCACGGTGTTCGGCCGGTGCCGTAGCTGCTCCGAGCGGGAACAAAGCGAGACGCCGCAACGATGAACCCGAGGACATGAGCACTGATCTGAGTACCGCCGTCCCCGCCGAAGGCCTCGATGCCGGAGTGGCGTGGCATTTCGGCGATCCGCTGCGCGAGCAGCGCGTCCTGGCGACCCGAACCGGAGTGGTCGACCGCAGCAATCGGGGCGTCCTCACCGTGGGCGGCGACGAACGCCTCAGCTGGCTGCACACCATCTGCTCGCAGCACGTCGCCGATTTCGTCGACGGCGACGCGACCGAGGCGCTGGTGCTGTCGCCGCGCGGGCACGTCGAGCAGCACTGGCAGTTCACGGAACTCGGCGACCGCGTGTGGATCGACACCGAGCCCGGCGCCGCGCCGACGGTGCTCGGTTACCTGCAGCAGATGCGATTCCTCAAGCGCGTCGAGCCGGCGGACCTGTCCACGCAATGGGCGGTGCTGTCGTTGGCCGGGCCCGGCACGGACGCCGTGCTGCAGGCGGCGGGTCTGCCGTTGCCCGCGCCGCACCGCGCGCTGGCACTGGACGGCGGCTTCGTGCGCCGGATGCCGTGGCCGACCGCGGACGCCGTCGATCTGATCGTCGAGCGCACGTCACGCGCCGACTATCTCGAGCGGCTCCAGGCTGCCGGCGCCGACCGCGTCGGTATCTGGGCTTTCGAGGCGTTACGGGTCGAGGCCCGGCGACCACGGCTCGGCCTCGAGACCGATCACCGCACCATTCCGCACGAGGTGGGCTGGATTGGGCCCGCGGTGCATTTGCAGAAGGGCTGCTATCGCGGGCAGGAAACCGTGGCCCGGGTGCACAATCTCGGGCACCCGCCGCGGCGCCTCGTGCTGCTTCATTTCGCCGGTGAGTCCGATGTACTGCCCGAAGCGGGTGCGCCGGTCGAACTCGGCGGGCGTGCGGTCGGGTTCGTGGGAACGGCCATCCACCATTACGAACTCGGGCCGGTGGCGCTCGCTGTCGTCAAGCGGACACTGCCCGACACGGCCGCGCTCACGGTCCTCGGTTCGGCTGTCTCGATAGCGCCGGAATAGGCCGCCTCGATCACGTAGAGTGCCCGGAAACCGCCGAAATCGGTATCGGGCTCGGCTTTTTTACGCGGTCATCACGCGCAGAGATGACCAAAGTGCTGATCACCCGTACCGTTTCACCGGATGCACCGTTATCCAGGGCAAGACCACGCGAGAGGTGAGGGGTTCAGCGTGAAGGCCGTTCGACTGCTATTGGTGGCTGTAATGGCCCTGGTATTGACGCTGTTGCGAGTGACGGGCGCAGGTGCGGTTGCGCCTTCGGGCAGCCCGTCGTGCGGCGGGTACCCGCCAGGAAGTCTCGGGGCCACCATGTCGGTGAGCACCACGACGCCGTTCCCCGGCGAGACGATCACCGTCACCGGCCAGCACTTCAAGGCGAACGAGAACATCACCCTGGTCTACGACACCGGAAGCACGCTCGCTGACGTCCATGTCGACGCCAACGGCCGGTTCAGCACCGGTGTGCGGATCCCGGCTGTCACCGGCAACCACATGATCCTCGTCTCGGGTGACCACAGCGTCTGCCCGCCCGACCCGATCCAGGTCACCGTGCAGAGTTCAGGCGGCGCCGGCGGCGGCCTGTCGTCCACCGGTGTCAACGTCCTCACCGGCCTGGCGATCGCGATCGCACTGCTCGCCGGCGGCGTTCTGCTCACCCGCAGCGGCCGGCGCCGCTCCCGCTCGCACCACTGAGCGGACAGCGCCTGGTGCAGCACCGAGCCGATGTCGCGCCCGACCGGGTCACCGGCAGCGGTCATGTCAGACAGGGGCTAACGCGCCGTCCTTGTCGGCGTCGGGATGCTCCGCCACCCAGCTGTCGTCGTCGGGCTCCACGGACACCCGGGGCGTGATGCGATCGAGCCAGGCCGGGAAGTACCAGTTGGCCTTGCCGATCGAATGCATCAGCGCCGGCACGAGAACCGTCCGCAAGATGAAGGCGTCCAGGAAGATCGCCCCGCCGAGCCCGATGCCGATGAGCTTGATCGCGCGGGCGTTGCCGAGCAGGAAGCCGCCGAAGACGGCCATCATGATCAGCGCCGCGGCGGTGATGATGCCGCCGGTCTCGGTCTGGCCGACTCGGATGGCGCGGCGGTTGTCGCCGGTGTGAACCCACTCCTCGTGCATGCGGCTGACGAGGAACACCTGGTAGTCCATCGACAGCCCGAAGAGGATGGCGAAGAACAGCACCGGGAGGAACGCATCGATCGGCCCGCCGGCGCCGATGCCCAGTGCCTCGGAGAACCAGCCCCACTGGAAGATCGCGACGATCACGCCGAACGAAGCGGCGGCCGCGAAGAGGTTCATCACCGCGGCGGTCAGCGGCACGACGAGGCTACGGAATGCCAGCAGCAGCAGCAGGAACGACAGCCCGATGACCGCGACGAAGAAGAGCGGCATCTTCGCGGCGAGCACGCGCGAGAAGTCGACGAACACGGCGGTCTGGCCGAAGACGTAGACCTGGTTCGCCGTCCCCTTCTCGAGATTCGGCGTGACGTTGCTGCGCAAGTCCTTGACCAACTGCGTGGTCTTGGCATCCTGCGGGGACGTCGTCGTCTTGAACGTGATGAACGAGAGGTTCTTGGCGATCGGCGTCGGGCGGACGCTGGCCTTGTCGACATACTGCACGCCGCCCAGCGTCGCCGCCGCTCGCTGCAGGTACGCCGGGTCGTTCGCACCGGGTCCGTCGACGACCAGTTCCAGCGTCGAGTTGTAGCCCTTGCCGAAGGCGGTCGTGATGAGGTCGTAGCCCTTGCGCGTGGTGGTGCTCGCGGGGTCGGTACTCGGATCGGCGTGGCCGAGGCGCATCGAGAAGAACGGCACGGCGAGGACGGCGATGACGACGGCCGCCGCCGCGCCCAGCAGCAACCGGCGCCTGGCGACGACGTCCGCCCACCACGCCCACCGGGTGGGCTTGGTGCTCTCGACGTAGCTTCCGTCGCGGATGGCTCGGCGCACCTTGCGGGGCAGGACGCGCAGGCCGAGCAGCGACAGCACGGCCGGCAGCAGTGTCAGCGACGCGACCATCGTCAGAGCCACGGCGATGGACGTGCCGAGCGCCACGCCGTAGAGGAAGTTCACGCCCAGCGCGCAGAGCCCGAGGATCGCCACGCAGACCGTGGCACCGGCGAAGAGGACCGCGCGCCCGCTGGTGTTGAGGGCCAGCGCGATGGAGTCCGCCACCGGCATCCCGCGCATCAGGTTGCGTCGATGCCTGGTGACGATGAACAAGGCGTAGTCGACCCCCACGCCGATCACCATCAGCTGCGCCAGTTGCGGTGCGAAAGTGGCGACGTTCATCGCATGGCTGAGAAGGGCGATGAGCGCCAGCCCACTGCCGAGTGCAGCCGCCGCACTGAGCAGCGGGAGCACTGCCGCGCCGAGCGTGCGGAAGACCAGACCCAGGATGATCAGCGCGGCGATGAAGCCGAAGAGCTCGGGCGGGATGCCCTTCTGCTCGGAGGCGAGGTTCTCGAACGCCTGCCCGGTGAACTCGTACTGCGTGCTCGCGTCGTTCAGGCCCCGGAGGGCATCGTGCACGCCCGTGAAGTTCTTGAGGGCGTTCTGGTTGCCCTGCCACCCGATGTCGACCAGTGCCGTGCTGCGGTCGGAACTGAGCAGCGAGGGGACGCCCGGGCGCGAGGCTCCGGTGCCCGCGGCGTCACACGCGATCGACGCCCAGGGCGAGGCGATGGTGGCGACGTGATCGCCGCCGCCGCAGAGCGTCTGCAGTGCGGGGACGAGTTTGGCCGGCGGCGTCGTGAGGTCGAGCGCGCCGGTGCGGGCGTGCACCACGACGGTGCCGGCCTGCCCGGTCTGACTCTGTTGGCCGTTCGCCTTCAGCAGGTCGAGCACCTTCTGGGTCTCGGTGTGCGGAAGCGTGAAGACGTCCTTGTACGTGGAGCCACCGGCTGCACTTGCGACGAACTGCGCGCCGACGATGAACACGATCCAGCCGATGATCACGAACCACCGGCGGTGGACGGCGAAGCGGGCGAGCGTCTGCATGGGGGACTCCGAACGGAACGGCGAGGTTGCGGCCAGCGTCTCGCACCTGTGAGGCGGTGCAGATATCGTCTCAGTTCTTAGACAGCCGGGTCGCAGCCGTCCGGTTGGTGTACCACGCCAGGCGGGTACCACACTCACTCATGGCGATGACCCGCGATGACCTGAGCGCCGTTCCCGGCGTGGGGGAGTGCGACCTCGATGCCGAGACGGTCGCGGCGCTGCCCGACGGCTCGGCGCCGGCCCCGTGGGCGGCCGAATGTGCGTCGATCATCTGGTACGCCCGCGGCAATCGGGCGGCCGCCGCGGCGTCCGGGGTGGAGGGCCGGCCGCTGATCGTCATCGGTGGTCTCGTGTCGTATGCGCAGACGCCGGTCGGGAGCTACCGCGAGGTGTTCGGGATGATCGCACTCGCCCATGGCCGAGCCGTTAGAGGCACCATCCCGTTCATGGCGGTCGACTCGCCGGCGAGCCTCGTGGGTGGCCGCAGCAACTGGTCGTTGCCCAAGTCGCTCGCGTCGTTCGAGGGGTCGCCGGAGCAGGGTTCGATGTCGGCGAGCGGGGCGACGTGGCAGGTACAGGCGACGGCGCGCCCGTTCGGTCCTCACTACCCGGTACCGATGCGGGGGCGACTGGTGCAGCGGTGGCCGGACGGGAGACCGCGCGAGGCCGTCCTCTCGGGACACGGCCGCGCCCGTTCGGCGCTGGTGACGGTCGAGGTGCGCTCGGCGGGACCACTGGCGGAATGGTTGCGGCCCGGCCAGCACCCGGGCGCGGTGCTGTCCGCGACCCGCTTCGCCCTGTCCGCGATGCATTGACGGATCGTGACGAGCGTCGCTAGCAAGGCGCTTGCATTTGCAAGCACACGGGTTCAGACTGGACCGGTGATCGGGGAGGGTCCGAAGCAGCAGGCCAAGCGCAGCAGCGCCGCCATCGGGGAGTTCATCCGCGAGCAGCGTGAGCAGGCGCATGTCTCATTGCGCCAGCTCGCCCGGCTGGCCGGCGTCTCGAACCCGTACCTCTCACAGATCGAACGCGGGCTGCGCAGACCCAGCGCGGACATCCTGCAGCAGATCGCGAAGGGTTTGCGGATCTCGGCGGAACAGCTGTACGTCCGCGCCGGGATCCTCGAATCCCGCGAGGGAGACCCAGAATTGATCGCTGCGATCCTCGCCGACGAGGGTCTCGGCGAGCGGCAGAAGCAAGTACTTGTCGACATCTACGAGTCGTTCCGCCGCGAGAACGCACAACGGGCCGGCGCCATCGGCGCCACCGGTCCTGCCAGCGTCACCGCCGCCGGCGAGTGACCAGCCGCTGCACGGCTGATCGCCCGCCCGCGTCCCGTATCCGTACCACCCACAGTTGCAGGGGGAAGAAGGCACATGTCCATCACCAGTGACATCCGTTCGTACGCCGACACCGCGCTCGGCCAGGGCAAGCAGGTCGTCGGCCAGACGATCAGCACCGCGCAGACGCAGCTCAACGGCGTCACGGAGCAGGCCAACGAGTTCGTCGGCAAGCTGCGCGCCACCGCCACGCAGAACGTCGCCGGCTTGACCGGCCTGACCAGCAAGGCGAGCGCCACCGCCGTCGATCTGCGCGCCCAGGCCGAGAAGGCTGTGAACCTCGAGGCGGTCAAGGCCGCCGTCGAGCCGTACGTCGCGCAGGCCAAGAGCTACTCATCGACGGTCGCCGACCGTGCCGAGGACCTGCTGAGCACGGTCAAGGAGGACAAGCGCGTCGCCGCCGTCGTCACCCGCGCCGAGGCTTTGACCGGCGTCGTCGTCGAGACGGTGCAGGAGCGCGTCGTGAAGCCGGTGCAGTCGCTGACCGGCCTCGGCGGCAGCCCGAAGGTCTCGGCCACCAAGCCGGCCCCGACGCCGGTCGTCAGCAAGCCGACATCGAGCGCCAGCAAGGCCCCGGCGAAGAAGGCCACCGTGCGCAAGGCAACCACGAAGTAGTCCGGCACACGCTGCCCGCCGCTGCCCGCCCCGGTCCTCCGGGGCGGGCAGTCGTCCGTTCAGCCTGCCCGATCGGCATCGCTCGGTGGGCGTCACGTCGAGCGGTCGGTAACCTGACTGAGTGACCCTGGTGAACGCGCTATACCACTGGACGGACGTCGTCCTCATGTGGGGGCTGCGGGCGCTGTTCGCCTGGGCGGTCATCGACTGCGCGACGCGCAAGGCCGCCGCGTTCCCCGCGGCGGACAAGCTCACGAAGCCGGCCTGGCTGGCCATCCTCGTGCTTGCCGGCGTGCTCGGCAGCCTGCTCGGAGCACCCGCCGGTTTCATCTCGCTCGTCTGCGTCGTCGTGGCCTCGGTGTACCTGGCCGACGTGCGGCCCGCGGTTCGCGAGATCTCGGGCAACCAGCGGGGGTAGCGATCCGGTAGACGGGCACGGGCCCGGCCGCGAACGCGCGAAGACACGCAACATCACCACCGTCCCGTCGCCGCGGGGCGCGAGTGGTCAGCCGCCCGCGCTGACACCCTGTTCGGCCGTGGCCGCGGCCGCGGCCGCGGGGCGGGACACCAGCGGTACCGCCGTCACAGTGCCCACCGCCGGCAGCTCGGCGGGCGGGACCCCGATGCCGGGCGCACTCCGGCGCTGCGCCGCCCGTCGTGCCATCACCCCGACTGCGATCGCGGCGGCGCCGATGCTGATCCAGGTCGAGATCGAGGTCGAGAATCCGGGCGGGCTCAGAACGCACCCGACGACGCTGAGAAGAATCAGCCAATCGCGGCGGGTGCCTTGCGCGTTCGGCATCAGGCACGCGATCCCGCCGAGCAGGTACCACGGGTAGACCACCGGACTGAGGACGCCGAACGCGAGCAGGCCGTAGCCGACGGTGCGGTCGAGACCGCGAACGTTCGGCGTCACCGTGAGATACAGGATGATGCAGGCCGCGGCGATGAGCGCGGTGATGCGCCCGGCGGTCGACAGGTCGTCGAACGAGGCCGACGGCACGAGCGGGTCGAAGATGTCGGCGAGCAGGCTCGCCGGCGCCAGCGCGGTGTGGCCGAGCGACGATGCGTTGAGTGCGCGCGTCCAGCCCCAGCCGTTCGGCGTGACGGCGCTGAACCCGACGACCGCGACGAGGGCGACGACGGAGTCCCGGGCAAGGCTGCGCCAGGACAGCCGGTAGACCTGGTGCCACGCGATGATCGCGAGCACGGCGAGGAATGCCGGTGCCTTCACCGAGCCGGCCGCTGCAGCCAGCACGATCGCGACGATCCACCTCCTGCGGGTCGCGGCGACGAGCGCGCCGAGTGTCAGCGCGGCCATCACCCCGTCGAGGTGAGCGGCCGAGACGACCTGCAGGAGCAGTAACGGATTCAGCACCGTGATGGCGACGGCGCTGGTGCGGCGTGGGCCGGCGAGATCGGCGGCGAGCAGGCCGATCGCCACCAGGCACACGAGGCCGAGCGCGCGGAACACGACGACCGCACCGAGCGGATTGCCACCGCTGATGGCGACCGCGAGATGCTGCATGATGGTCGCCAGCGGCCCGTAGGGGCTGGGCACGTTGCGCCAGGTCGGATCGACCGCCGCCACGGCGCGCCCGTCGCCGAGGGCGGCCGGTCCGACCGTATAGGGGTCGAGTCCGCTGCGCGCGAGCAGGCCCTGGGCAGCGTAGGTCCAGACGTCGTTGCTGAGCAGCGGTGGCCCGATGACGAACGGCGTCGCCCAGGCCGCGCCGATGCCCCACACATGCGCTTCGGACATCGAGCGGGTGCGGACCAGCCGCAGCGTCCACATCCACAGCAGCGAGAGGACGACGATGCCCGCGAGCATGATCGCGCCGGGCGCGTAGTCCCCGGCGCGCTGCCCGTCGCGCGACATGAGGCCAAGCCACGACGTCAGCGGGATGACCGACTTGACCGTGCCGACCTGGCCGCCGGCGATGATCGTGAGCCAGCCGGCGACGAAACCGGTCACGGCCAGTGCAGTGGCCGGGCGGGCTGCCACGCGGGCGCGCGCCGAACCGGCCACCCGCATCGCTGCGCGGGTGAGCTGTTCCATCCGGGCCGGGGGGGTCATGCGGGAAAGCGCCCCGTTCGATCAGGTGGGCGGCCTGGATCGCCGCGTCGCGGCGCCGCCGTAGGTCACTCGATTATGGGCCACCCCCCCGACGTCGGCCCAACCGGTCACAGCGACCGGGCGCAGGTCAGGCTCGCGTCAGCGGACAACAGCGTCCAGGGCCTTCTTCATCGCGCTGGGCTGCGCAGGCGACCGAGGCGCCTTCTGCTTCGCCTCGAGCAGCTCGGCCCCGAGCTCCTGCAGCTGCTTGCGCCCGAGTGCCTCGCGGACCTTCGGGAACCAGTCCTGCTCCTCCTCGTCGATGTGGTGCGTCACACTCTCGATGAGGACGCTCGTCTTGGCGTCGAACCGCTCGTTGTCAGGTGACATGGCGGACAGCTCCATCACGAGGACGTCGGCGACGTGATGCTCCTCGTAGGACTCGAGGATGTCGTCCTCCAGGTCGGGGACGAACGCCCGAACGCGCGGGTACATGACCTCGTTCTCGATGTAGGTGTGCACGGTGAGCAACTCGATGATCTTGGCGACGATCTGGGCCTTGGTCTCCGTTGCGCGGTCGCCGGCTGATGGGAACCGGCGGAACAGGGCCTTGATCTCCTTGTGGTCCTGCTTGAGCAGGACGATTGCGTCGCTCGACACTGGAAAACTCCACTCTGTGTGACGGTGTGGGCTCGCGGCGGCGCCACGGGCGCGCGATTTGTCGACAGCGTTCCCCCGCCGGCATCCGCTCAATCCGCGCCGTCAGCTCTCCCGAACGACGTCCGTCACGGCCTTGTCCGGTCGCAGTCCGCGCCACGCGGGGTGGCGCAACCGGCCGTCCGGCGTCCACTCGCTGAACGCCACCTCGCCGACCAGCTTCGGCGTTACCCAGTGCGCGTCCTTCGCGTGTGCTCTCGGCACGTCGGGTGCGAACGGTGAGCTCGTGCGCGCGAGGCGGCTCAGACGGCTCATCAGGTCGTCGAGCGTCGCCTGCGTGAAGCCGGTGCCGACCTGGCCGATGAACTGCAGCCCGTCCTCGGCGGGCAGCCCCAGCAGCAGCGATCCGATCGTGCCCGCGCGCCGGCCCTGCCCGGGTCGCCAACCACCGACCACGACCTCCTGGGTGCGGATGTTCTTGATCTTGATCCAGTCCGGCGAGCGCCGGCCGGGCAGGTAGCGCGACTGCTGCCGCTTGGCGACGACACCTTCGAGCTGCCGGTCGACACTGGCCGCTACGGCCGCGGCGCCCGATCCGTCGAACGCGGGCGGTGTCTGCCAGGCCGGGCCGCCGAGGTCGAGGCCGAGCAGCAGCTCGCGCCGCTCGCGGTACGGCGCTTCGAGCAACGACCGTCCGTCCAGGTGCAGGACGTCGAACGCGAGCAGCACGGCCGGGTCGGACGCCGCCAGGTGCCTCGCGGCGGCAGCCGATGCGACGTGCATGCGCTGCTGCAGCTTGCCGAAGCTGGGCCGGCCATCAGCGTCGAACGTGACGATCTCGCCGTCGAGCAGCGCCCGCCGGCCGTCGAGCGCGTCACCGAGCGCGCCAAGCTCCGGATAGCTCACCGTCATGTCCTTGTCGTTGCGGGACGTCAGCGTCACCCGTCCGCGATCGACACGGACGATCGCGCGCACGCCGTCCCACTTCATCTCGTACGCCCAGCCGGTGTCGTCCGCGGGCAACTCGCCGAGGGTCGCCAGCATGGGTGCGAGGTGTTCGGGCAGTTCCTCGCCGCGGCTCGCGCGCCGTGCGGTGTCCGTCGCTGCCATGAGTCCAGCCTGCCAGCAGCTTGCGTGGGCCTCACCCATTGGTGATAGTTCTCGACCATGTCTAGCGTTTTGACCGACCTCTCGATTTCGGTGGACGGTTACATCGCCGGTCCGGACGACGGTCCGGGCAGCCCGCTGGGCACCGGCGGCGAGGCGCTCTTCCGCTGGTTCTCCGACGGCGACACCCCAGCGCGCCATTACCCGGACTTCCGGATGTCCGCCGCGAGCGCGCAGGTCTTCGACGCCCTGTGCGATCGGGTCGGCGCAGTCATCACCGGCCGGCGTACCTACGACATCGCGAACGGGTGGAACGGCGACGGGCCACTGCCCGGCGTGCCGTTGTTCGTGCTGACGAGCCACCCGCCCGCGGACGCTCCCCAGGGGGCGTCGAGGTACACCTTCGTGACCACGGGTATCCGCTCCGCAGTCGAGCAGGCCCGCGAGGCAGCGGGGGGCATGGACGTCAGCCTGATGGGATCCGCAGCGCCGCGGCAGGCGCTGCGGGCGGGTCTGCTCGACGAGATCCACCTGGCCCAGGTGCCCGTGCTCCTCGGCAGCGGCGTGCGGCTGCTCGACGGTACGGCGATCGACCTCGAGCCGATCGCCGTCGTCCCGGCGCCGGGCGCAACGCATCTCTCCTACCGCGTGCGGCGCTGACGGGGCCCGTGTTCCACCTCGTCTTCGTCGAACCGCGCATCCCTCCGAACACCGGCAACGCCATCCGGCTGGCGGCGGTGACCGGAGCGCACCTGCACCTGGTCGAGCCGCTCGGCTTCGAGCTGACCGACGCGCAGGTGCGCCGGGCCGGCCTCGACTACCACGACCTCGCGACGGTCACCGTGCACGCGTCACTGGAGCAGCTGTGGGCCTCGCTTCGCCCGGAGCGGGTCTTCGCCTTCACCGCGTCGGCGACCACGTCGTACGCCGATATCGCCTACCGCGCCGG
>JAVHVN010000209.1:0-27066 GCA_032160545.1 Pseudonocardiales bacterium
GCGCTGACGGCGCTGCCGGGGACGGGGCGGACGGTGCGGGTTCCGAGGAGAGGTCCAGCGAGCTCGTCGACGGGGCCGCCGGTGCGGGTACCGGTGCGGGTGGCGGCGCTGCCGGCGGCTGCGAGAGGTCGAGCGAGCTCGTCGACGGCCGCACCGAAGGCCGGGCCGCAACGCGCGCCGACGGCGCGCTCGGCTGAAGGCTTGCCGGTGGGCCCGGCGGTGGCCCCGTCGGGGCGGCGGGGGCCGGCACCCGGCGCAGGGTGCGGTGCCGCAGCCAGGTCAGGTCGGGACGCGGCGGCGCGGTGCGCGGGTCGGGGATCACAGCGCGAGCCCGTAGTCCTTCCCCAGCGCGCTGATGCCTCCCGCGTAGCCCTGACCGAGCACGCGGAACTTCCAGTCGCCCGCATGGCGGTACAGCTCGGCGAGGGTCAGCGCGGTCTCGCCGTCGAGCGCCCCGGCGAGGTCCTCGGAACGGACCAGCTCACGGTTGTCGGCGAGGTCGAGCACCCGTACCTCGCAGCTGCGCAGCTGACCCAGCGTGCGGCGCTGAGCCGGCCCCTCGTTGACGTACACGACCACGACGATTCGGTCGACCTCGGCGGGGACCGCCGCGAGGTCGACCTCGACCTGCTCCTTGTCACCGCCGAGCGCGTGGTCCATCCGGTGCACCGACAGCTCGGGCGAGGCCAGCTGGTTGAAGAACACGAAGTGCTCGTCCGACAGGGCCTTGCCGGCCGGGTCGCAGAGGATCGTGGCCATGACCATGCTCTCGTCGAGCACGGTTTCGCCGCCGGCGTTCCACCGCACCCCGAGCACGACACCGGTCAGGCCGGGGATCTCACGGGTGAGCGCCACATTGGCGCCCCGCTTCATGGGGGCGGCCATCAGAGATCGAGGTCCGATCCGCTGAACTTCGTGCGCAAGAAGTTGCCCTGCGTGACGAGGCGATCGACGTCGCGGGACTGCGCCGCCGCGAGCACGTCCAGACCCGCGAGCCAGAGCCCGTCCAGCTGTTCGACGAGGTGCTCGCTGGGCGTTCCGCCAGCCGGGCGTGGGGTGTCGACGATCGCCGGGTCGAGTGCGAGATAGCTGTTGAGGGTCGTAGGCAGGTAGTCGTCGACGATGCCCCCGACGGCGATGATCAAGTGGACGTCGGACGTCGGGTCCTTCGCCGCGTCGTCGAGCAGCTCGCGGGCGACGTCGGTGACGCGGCGTGCGGCGACGACAGCCTCGGCCGGCATCGCGCCGGACCGCGCATTGACGAACACCACGAGGTCACGCAGCCTGCGAGTGAGTGCCTCGGGGGCGTCCTCGGGCTCAGACGGCGGGATGGGCGAAGCGCCCTGGGCCCGCCGGAACCACGCCATCACTCCATTATCCCGCGCCGGTGATCTCGGGTGGCCACGCAGGGCGGCAGCCCGCGGTGGCATGGCGCTGCGCCGGTCGCGACTGGCTCAACCGCACCGACCGGGTCAGGAGGTGATGGCTCCCGCGCTCGGTCCGGGTCCACCGGGACCGGGCACCTCGCCACGACGGGTGCGCTCGAGGTAGGGCTTGGCACGTTCGATCTGCCCCTCGAGCGCGGTCACCGTCTGCGCCATGCTGTCGACTGCCTGGACGCGGAAGGAGTCGAGCGCGTCCATGGTCTGGAAGACGTTCTCGAACGCCGCCTGCAGCTTCTGCACGTCGATGGTGCTGCTGGAGGCCTGCTGGTTGATCTCGGCGCCCTGCACGCGCAGCTGCTGCGAGGTCGACTCGATCAACGCCGAGGTCGTGGTGTTCAGCGCGTTGATCTGATCGAGCACCAGCTTCTGCCGCGACAGCGCCTGCGACACGAGGACCGCCGTACGAAGGGCAGCGATGGTCGTCGTCTGGGCGCGGTCGACGCCCTTGATCAGCTCGATGTTGTTCTTGCGCACCAGGTCGAGCGCCATGTAGCCCTGCACCGCGACCGCCATCTGGGTGAGGATGTCCTGGTGACGCTGCCGGACGGCGAACAGTGCGTCCGCCCGGAGCGCCGTCGCATCCTCGGTGCGGCTCGCTGACTCGAGCTCGGCGACCTTCTGCACGAGCGCGGCGTCCAGCGCCGCGGCGAGCTGGTTGTACTCGGCGAGCTTGCCCATCGCCGTCCACATGTTGGCCTTCTCGGTCTCGATGGCCGCGTTGTCCTTGCGCAGCTCGTCCTGACCCGAGTCGAGGGACTTGATGATCGCGTTGAGATGGCTCTGCGCCGACTCGTACTTGGCGAAGTAGCGCTGGATCCTGTCACCGCCGGGCAGCCACTTGAGCACCTTCTTGGCGCCGGACAGATCAGCCCGGTTCGGGTCGAGGTCGGTGATCGTCGAGCGAAGCTCGACCAGCGTGCCCGCCACCCGGGTCTGCGCGTCGCCGGCACCGCCCTTCGACCCCTTCACGATGGCAGCCGGCCGGTCCAACATGCGGTTGCTGACGCTCGCCGAGGCCCGCATGTCCTTGTCGCCCATCGAGGTGATCGACTCGATCTTCTTGGCGAACTCCGGCGATCGGGTGTCGAGGTTGGCCAGCTCGTCGGCGAACGCCGCCGCCCGGGTCTGCAGCTCGGTCTGCTTGACGAGGTCGACCGGCACCGCTCCCGCGGCCTGATCCGGCTCGACGACGGGGACGGGCGCGGGCGGCGCGAGGACGAGCGCGTTGCCCGTCGCCGGCGGGGCCGCCGCCGTCGTGATGGTGCTGGCCGCGTTGGCTGCGGTCGAACCGAGGTCGAGCTCGGACATGATCAGTGCTCCTTGAGCGATGGTGATGCGATTCAGTGTGCCTCAGCGGGTGATCAGGACGGCCTGGATCACTTGCGACCGGCCGTCCAGTTCATGCCCCAACCGTATGCCTCGTCGAGCAGTCGCTGCCCGCCGTTGATGTAGTTGATCTCGCGGCGCACGGTGAGCTCACCGCCGTTGCTCTCCAGCATCGCGATGGCGCAGATGCGGGCGCCGTCGCGAGGATCGTCGAGGCGGACTTCGACCTCGGGACCGGTCGCTGGGTACAGCGTGACGACGGCATCGGCCGCAGCCCAGTTCGCCGCGCCCTCGTAGATCAGGGCGAAGACCAGGATCCGCCGGATCTGTGACGCGTACGAGAGGTTGACGAAGAGGTTCTCGCCGCCGGCCTTGGCACCGGAGCGGTCGTCACCGTCGAGCCAGATCACGTTCTCGTGCACACCTCGCGGGCGGGCGGTGAACGAGTTGCCGAGCGCTTGCACGACGCCCTTCGTGCCGTCGGCGAACTCGTAGAGGCAGCCGAGGTCGAGGTCGAGCGACTGCGACTGCGCGGTCAGGCGCTTGAGGAACCCTCCCCCGCCACCACTGCCGGGCGGCCGCGCGTCCCAGTTGAGGTTCACCCGCAGCATGCCGCCGGCAGAGCCCTGCTTGGTGAGCGAGACGCTAGGTGCCGCCTTGGTGAGCGTCACCTTGCCGAGCGAGACCGGCGCGGAGGGTGCGGAGACCTGGGCCGGTGCCGGTGCCGGTGCGCCGGCCGCCGCCGGGTCGGCCTGGGGTGCCGGTTGTGACGGTCGCTTGGTGTAGTCGATGGGCATTCCCGACTCCTCTCAGACCGGCGTCGTCGTCGACGCTGGTGTGGCGACATGGATCGCATGTGCTTCGACGTCCGGTTCGTTCCGGTTGCGGACGACCGACGAGATGAACGCCGCGCCGATGAAGCCGACGCCGATCAGGCCGGTGACGACTTCGGGCACCGAGTACTTGATCGTGACGAGCAGCAGCACCGCCAGCGCGCCGATCGCCCACAGCGCGCCGTGCTCGAGATAGACGTACTCGTTCAGGGTGCCCTTGTGCACGAGGTACACGGTGAGCGACCGGATGAACATCGCGCCGATACCGAGACCGATGGCGATGATGATCGGGTCGGACGTGATGGCGAAGGCGCCGACGACACCGTCGAAGCTGAACGACGCGTCGAGCACTTCGAGGTAGAGGAACAGGAAGAACGCGGCCTTGCCGACGGCCACGACGATGCGCTTGCCGCCGCCCGTCAGCTCGTCGACCTCCTGTTCGGGGTTGAACAGCTCGCCGAGTCCGTTGACCAGCAGGTAGGTGGCCATGCCGAGGATGCCCGACACGAGGACCGTCGCGATCTTGTGCTGCGGCGCCAACGTGTACGCCGAGATCGCGAGCGCCGCGAGCGCGATGACGACGGACAGCTGGTCGAGCTTGCCGATGCGGGCCAGCGGGCGCTCGATCCACGTCAGCCACGTGAGATCGCGCTCCTCGAAGATGAAGTCGAGGAACAGCAACAGCAAGAAGATTCCACCGAAAGCCGCGATCGCCGGGTGGGCTTCGTGCAGCAGGTAGCCGTAGGTGCCCTTTGTGTTCGGGTCGCCCTTCTCGAGCGCCAGCCGCACCGCCTGGAGGGGGGTGAGCTTCGCGGTGATGCCGACGATCAGCAGCGGAAAGATGAGCCGCATGCCGAACACGGCGATGGCAACGCCCACGGTGAGGAAGATCCGCTGCCAGAACGCGCTCATACGCACCAGCACGGTGGCATTGACGACCGCGTTGTCGAACGATAGCGACACCTCCAGGACGGCAAGGATCGCCGCGACCGCGAGGCCGGTCCCGCTGCCGTAGACGAAGGCGAGTGCGAGCCCGACGAAGGCGACGATGAACGACCCGGCGAAGGTCTTCAGGAACACGGTGTCCTCTCGGCGTCAGAACGAACTGGCGTCGGCTTGGGCGACGTTGAGAGCGGGAACGGGTGTGGCGCCGCGGTGCGGGTCAGCCGACGTTGACGCCGTAGTCCCGGGCGATGCCGGACAGGCCGGTGCTGTAGCCCTGGCCCACCGCGCGGAACTTCCATTCGGCAGCGTTGCGGTAGAGCTCACCGAAGATCATCGCAGTCTCGGTCGAGGCGTCCTCGGTGAGGTCGTAGCGGGTCAGTTCGGCGTTGTCGGCCTGGTTGACCACCCGGATGAACGCGTTGCGCACCTGGCCGAAGTTCTGGCCGCGGGTCTCAGCGTCGTAGATCGAGACGGCGAACGCGATCTTGTCGACTTCAGCCGGCACGGCGGCGAGGTTGACCTTGATCGCCTCGTCGTCGCCCTCGCCCTCACCGGTGAGGTTGTCGCCGGTGTGCTCGACCGAGCCGTCCGGGCTGCGCAGGTTGTTGAAGAAGACGAAGTGTGCGTCGGAGGCGATCTTGCCGCTCGCGTCGACCATGAGGGCGCTCGCGTCGAGGTCGAAATCGGCGCCGGTGGTGGTGCGGACGTCCCAGCCGAGGCCCACTGTGACCGCGGTGAGGCCGGGCGCCTGCTTGGAGAGCGAGACATTGCCGCCCTTGCTCAGGCTGATACTCACGGGGATCTCCTTCGTCCGTCAGCGTGATGCTGAGGTTCAGGCCTCGAGGTCGGGGCCTGTACCCGACTGTAGTGGGGACTTACAGCCCCTTCTCATGAGAACGGACGTGCGGGGCGCCGGGTTCCCGGCGCCCCGCCGCGTCGGTCCTCGAGTCCCGCGACGGCGGTGGCCCCGTGGCCTCACGCGACATCCGAGTGCCGACTCGGCGGCGGGGAGTCGACCGGCTCGGCGATGCAGCCCGAGGCGAGGTTCGGCGACCGGCCGATGAGGGCGACGCCGGCGAGCATGCCGACCAGGCAGATCGACTCGGCGACGAGGCCGAGCACGCTCACCGACACGACGTCGCCCAGCAGGCTGATACCGAGGACGATCCCCGCGATGGGCTCCGCGGCGGCGATCGGGGGCAGCGAATAGTCCAGCCGGGCGGCCTTGAAGGCGCTCTGCGAGAGCAGGATGCCGACGGCCGCCGCGCCGACGACCACGTAAATCCACGGATTGACCGGGAGCGTCGCGATCCCGTGATGCTCGATGCGGACGAACGCGGCCCGGGTGGCGGCGTCCTGCAGGCCGTAGATCAGGCCGGCACCGGTCGCCAGCAGCACCGACTCGCGTACCAGTGCACCTCGTCGCGCGATCACCACCAGGACCACGACCGCGCCGATGACGGCGGCCACCGCGACGAGGATCGCCACCCCGCTGGTATTCGGCGCCGGCGACTCGTGCGGGTTGCCCACGCCCATGAACAGGCCGAGCGAGACGGAGAGCACCAGCGCGCCGACCACCTCCTGCCACCGGATCCGCTTGCGGGCGAGCGCCGCCGAGAAAGCAAGCGCGAAGAGCAGGTTCGCGCTGAGCAGCGGCTCGACCACGGCCACGGTGGCCATCTCGAGGGCCAGCCCGGCCAGCACCTGGCCGACGACCATGCAGCCGATACCGGCCCACCACCGCCGCCGGTGCATGAGGTCGAACACGAGCCGCCAGGTCAGCACCTCCGAGAGCGGCATCGTGGCGGCGACCCGCTGCTGTATGACGTAGCCCAGCCCGAGCGCTAGGGCAGCAGCGAGGCCGACGAGGTAGACCACGGCTCAGGCCTCCAAGGTGTCCGCGGCGGCGAGATCCCGCTGGGCAGACGCGTCCGGGGCGAACAACGGTGAACGCGCGAGCGAGACGACACCGAGTCCGATGGCCACGCCGCCCGCGCACGCAAGCACCAGCCAGCCACCGGTGCGGGTGACCTCGTTGTACACAAGCACTCCCCAGAGGATCGAGACGAGCGGATCCATGAGCGTGAACCCGGGCTGCGCGGCGAGCAACGGCCCGCTGTGCAATGCCCACTGCATCAGCAGAACGCCGGTGAGGCCTGTGAGAACCGCTCCGTACGTCTGCCAGGTCGTCACGAGTCCGAGCACGCCGTGGTTCTGGAACTGCTCGACCGTCTCCTTGATCAGGGTCGCGGTGAGGCCGAAGCAGGTCCCGGCCGCGGCGCCGAGGCACACGGTTCGCATGCTGGCGCGCCGGGTGACCCGCGAGATCCCGACGAGCGCGGCGATCGTGGCGACGGTCGCGGTGCCCGCGGCGGCGTAGGTCATCCCGTTCACGCCCGACTCATTCCCCGGCCGGGGGTTGAGCGCACCGATCAGCGCGATCATGCCGACGGTCATGAGGCCGATAGCAGTCCATTCCTGGCGGGTCAGCCGGCCACCGAACACGCGTGAGGCGACGAGCAGCGTGAGAGGCACCTCGAGCGTGATGATGGTCTCGACGGCTGACAGCTCGCCGAGCGAGAGTGCGAGGGCCTGGAAGGCGAAAGACAGCACCATGCCGGTGAAACCGAGCACCCAGGTCGGGTTACGAACGAGCCGGGCGACGAACTTGGCGTCGAACGCGGCCTCGGCCTGCTCCAGGCTCGCCTTGCGTTGCATCACGTTGGCCAGGGCATTGCCGAAGGACGCGACAGCCGCGGCGAGATAGCTCAGTAGATCCGCGGCCCCCATGCCCGGCATCGTAAGACGAGCCGGTGTCGGATAGGTCCTCAGACGCTCAGCCGGCACTTCCGCCGGTCTCGTTACCCCACCCGCTGGTGCACCACATCGCGCCGTCGACGCGCACGCCGAACGCCGCGTACCCGGCGAGGCCCTCCACGAAGTCCTGGGCGCCGTGCCCCATGGCGTACGCAGCGGTCGCGTACGCGTCCGTGTACGCCAGTCGCCTGCCCACGACGGTCACAGACGCAAGGCCGTCGGGCGGTCGTCCGGTGTGTGGATCAAGCACGTGCGCACCGCGTTCGGCGCTGCCCGAGGTCGCCACGGCCAGCCCGGTGCCCACCACCACGCCCGCGAGCCGTCCCGGCAGCAGCGGATGCGCGATGCCGGTGCGCCACGGCCTGCCGACGGCGGCATCGCCGGCGCACTGGACGTCGCCCCCGCCGTTGACGCTGTGCGCGATCGAGCCGTGCCGGGCCAGGATGTCGCTCGCCCGCTCGATCGCCCAGCCCTTGACCAGACCGGACGGGTCGAGGCGTCCGGTGGCGTACATCGAGAACCACCCGCCGGTCTCGACGGCCAGGTGCTCGCACTCGGCCAGGATCGTCCGCACGTCGGCCGAGCACTGCCGCATGGTGATCTCGCCGCGCTCGAGCCGGCTGATCTCACTGTCCGCGCGATACGTCGAGAAGGTCGCGTCCACGTCCCGGAGCCATTGTTCGGCCTCGTCGACCGCCGCCGCCCCGACGCCGGGCGTGCGGATGTCGAACGAGAACACCGTGCCCATGCACTCGACGACCCGGCGATAGCCCGCGGTGGGACGCGGCAGGGTGGCTGCGGACGTCACCGGACACCCGCCTTGTCGAGCGCACTCTGCAGCGACTGCAAGTAACCATCGGTCGTGTAGCTCGCGCCGGACACGTTGTCGATGTGGGCACTCTGCGCCGAGAGCGTCTCCTGCAGCAGGATCGGCGCGGCGGCGCCGTTGATCTCCTGCGATCGCCCGTCGAACGCCGTCAGCTGCAGGAACGACACGTTGTCGATGCGATTGCCCGAGACCGTCACCTGCACCTGGACGACCCCGTAGCGGGTCTCGACGGCATCCCCGGCGACCGTGCGGGAGGCCGCCTTCGCACTGCTCGAGCTCGCTGCCGGCGGCGGTGCCGAGCTGGAGCCGCCGGAGGTGTCGCCACCGGCCGGTGGCGCGGTGGTCGGCGTCGAGGACGAGCCCGACCCGGGCAGGCCCGCCGAGGGCAGGGCGCCCGTCGTGGTCAGCGGGTGCCCCTGCGACTTGAAGGTGAGCAGGGCGATCAGGCCGGCGACGGTGCCGAAGGTGGAGAGCAGTACGCGCTTCATCTGGGTCCTAGAAAACGAACGACTCGGAATGGATGTGGCGGGTCGGCACGCCGGCGAGCTCGAGCGACTGCCGCGTCACGGACATCATGGCTTCGGGCCCGCACAGGAAGACGTCGCGATCGGCGATGTCGGGCACGAGTGCGCGCAGCCGTTGCGCCGACAGGTGGTCGTTCGCGCCGCGCTTGATCGGCCCGACGAGATAGTGCACGTGCGCACGACGATGCTGCGCAAGCTCGTCCAGCTCGTGTTTGAGCACGAGGTCTTCCGGCCGGTTCGCCCGGTACAGGAGGGTGATGTCGGACGTGCCGGCCGGGATCGTCTCGAACAGCGCCCGGATCGGCGTGATGCCCACTCCGCCCCCGATGAGCAGGACCCGCCGGCGCCGGCGGCGGGCGGCGGTGAATCCGCCCGACGGCCCCTCGGCGATCACCCGCGTGCCGGGCTGCAGGTTGAGCAGGGCGGCACTGTGGTCGCCCGCCACCTTGACGGTGATGCGCAACAGGTCCGGACGCGGCGCGGCGGACAGCGAGTAGGGATTCGCCGCCCACCACAGACCACGGGTGAGGAAACGCCAGCGGAAGAACTGACCGGACTCGGCCCGCATCGCCTCGAGATTGCGCCCGCTCACGTACACCGACACCATCTCGGCCGTTTCGCGGCGCACGCCGGCGACCCGCAGATCGTGACGGACCAGGTCGCGAACCGGGGCGAGCAGCCGGTACCAGACCAGCAACGCGGCGACGACGACGTAGAGCACGGACCACAGCACCCGGGCCTTGAGGTTGCTGACGAAGTCCCCGCCGGTCGCGAACTGGTGACTGAAGGCCAGCGCGATCGCGAGGTAGGTGTACAGGTGCACGAAGTGCCACGTCTCGTAGCGCAGGCGCCGCCGCGCGGCCCGGGCCGATGCGATGCCGACCGCGATGAGGAGGCCCAGAGCAACCGTCGCCATCATCACGTCGGCATAGCCGGTCAGGAGCGTCCCGGTCTCGTGCACCACGCCGGTGTGCGCCGCCACCGCGTAGCCCCAGATGATCAGCAGCGTGTGCGCCACGGAGAGGCAGACCGTGTACCGGCCGCCCATCGCGTGCCACCGGGCCAGCCGGTCGGTGCCGACACCGCGCTCGAGCGCCGGCACGCGCGCCATCAACGCGAGCAGGACGACGACGGCGTACCCGGCGAGCAGGCCGGTGATGCGACCCGCGTTGGTGAGCCAGTCGCCGAGGCCCTGCACGAAGAAGGTGTCCTGCCACCACAGCGCGATGACCGCGAGTGCGCCGGCCGCGATCATCCCGAGCGCCACCCGGGGGTCGAGGCGCAGCGGGCGCGACGGGGACAGGTGCAGCGGTGCCGTTCCCTGCGAGATTGCGGAAGCCATGGCCCTCCTCTTCCCTCCGTCGGCGCCTGATGACCGGCATCCAGCCTCTCCCGGCTACTTCTGCAAGCGCTCTCAACGAGCTGTGACTCCGCCGGCGTCCAGAGCGGATTGAGAGCAAGTTCAGAGGTTCGACGCCGCAGCCATCGCCCATGCTGGGCAGGTGACACGGACCTCCGGCACCGCCCGGCGCCTGACGCGAGCCGACGGGACGGCGCTGCGGGTACTCGTCGTCGACGACGAGCCGGGGCTCGCCGACGTCCTCGCGAGCACGTTGCGCATCGAGGGATGGGACGCGCGCACCGCTGTCACGGGCCTGGCCGCGGTTCGGGCGGCGACGGAGTTCGCCCCGGACGCCGTCGTCCTCGACGTGATGCTGCCCGACATCGACGGCATCGAGGTGCTGCGCCGGATCCGCGCCGCGAGCGCCACGGTGTGCGTGCTGTTCCTGACCGCACGGGATGCCGTCGAGGACCGCATCGCCGGCATCACCGCCGGTGGGGACGACTACGTCACGAAGCCGTTCAGCCTGGAGGAGGTACTCGCCCGGCTGCGCGGGCTGGTGCGCCGGGCCGGGCTCGCGGAGTCGAGCGGCGTACCCCTGCTGCGGGTCGGCGACCTCACGATGGACGAGGACGCCCGCGAGGTGCGCCGGGCCGGAGCGCTCGTCGAGCTCACCGCGACCGAGTTCGAGCTGCTGCGGTTCCTGATGCGCAACCCGCGGCGGGTGCTGTCCAAGGCGCAGATCCTCGATCGGGTGTGGAGCTACGACTTCGGCGGCCGCGCCCACGTCGTCGAGCTCTACATCAGCTACCTGCGCAAGAAGATCGACGCGGGGGCCGAGCCGACGATCCACACCGTGCGCGGCGTGGGGTACGTCCTCAAGGCGCCCGAGTCGTGACGTCGTCCGCCGAACCCGTCCGGCGAAGGCGACTGCGGCCCGTCACGTTGCGCACCCGGCTGGTCGCGGTGCTGGTCGCGTGCCTGCTGGTGAGCTGCGCGGCCGTCGCGGTAGCCACGTCGCTGGCATTGCGGCACTTCCTGCTCGATCGCCTCGACGAGCAGCTCGCCGCGGCCGGCGGGCGCTACGCGACCATCCTGGAGCACCCGTCCGATCACGACGCCGACAACAGCGCATTCGGCTCCGTGGTCGGGCAGCCCGCGGGCACCCTCGGCGCACGCGTGCTCAACGGGACGGTCACCGCGTTCGGCGTCGTCGACGAGCCCGGCGTGACGGCGCCGGCGGCGACCCGCGCGCAGCTGGCCCGGCTGACCGCGCCGACAGCGCCCCGCACGCTGCACCTGGACACCCTCGGCGAGTACCGCGTCATCGCGACTGCCGGCCAGGACGGGGACGTGCTGATCACCGGGCTGCCCGCGACTCCCGTCGAGGAGACCGTGCGGCACGCGCTCGAGATCGAGGCGGTCGTCTTCGCGGCCGCACTGCTGATCAGCGGGGCGGCCGCGGCACTGTTCGTGCGCCTGTCGCTGCGCCCGCTGACCCGCGTCGCCCGGACCGCGTTGCAGGTGTCGAAGCTGCCCCTCGCCACCGGCGAGGTGTCGATCCCCGACCGGGTCGACGATCCCGCGCCCGGCACCGAGGTGGGCCAGGTCGCCGAGGCGTTCAATCACATGCTCGAGCACATCGAGGCCGCGCTCAGCGAGCGCCATGCGGGCGAGAAGGAGCTGCGCCGGTTCGTCGCCGACGCGAGCCACGAGCTGCGTACGCCTGTCGCCGTCGTGCGCAGCCACGCGGAGTACGCGCAACGCACCGGCGGTGATCAATCCGATGCGGTCACCGGTGCGCTCGAGCGCATCGTCGCCGAGTCCGATCGCATGGGTGTCCTGGTCGACAACCTGCTGCTGCTCGCGCGCCTCGACGCGGGCCGTCCGCTCGGCCGCGAGCCCGTCGACCTCACCCGTGTCACGCTCGACGCGGCTCGCGACGCGCAGATCGCGGGCTCGACGCACGAATGGCGGCTCGAGCTGCCCGACGAACCGGTCACCGTCACAGGCGACGACTACGCGTTGCACCAGGCACTGGCCAACCTGCTCGCCAACGCCCGGACGCACACGCCGCCCGGCACCACGGTCACCGTGCGACTGGAGGCCGACGGGACGCGGGGCGTCATGCTGTCCGTGGCCGACGACGGCCCCGGAATCGCCCCTGAACTGCAGCCGAGGGTCTTCGAGAGGCTCGTGCACGGCAGCGCCGCGCACGGGGGCAGCGGCCTGGGACTGTCCATCGTCGCGGCGATAGTCGCGGCGCACGGGGGCACGATCCGCCTCGACAGCACGCCCGGGCGCACCGTCTTCGAGGTCGACCTGCCGCCGAGGTAGAGCCTTTTCGCTCACAGACCGCACTCATCTCTTCACAGCCAGCGCCCATCGTTTCCGGAGTTGGGGTCCAGCTAGGTGCGATCAACTCCCTTTCATGCAGCAGGACGACAGCAATGCCACGTCCGTCGTGGCCAGGCCAACTACGGAGCAGGCGGGCGGGGAGCGCGTCCTGGTCGTCGACGACGAGCCCTACATCACCGATCTGCTGCACAGCTGGCTGAGCTTTCTCGGGTTCGAGGTCCGCACCGCCGCCACGGGCACCGAGGCGCTCGTCCTCGCCGCTGAGTTCCGGCCGCAGCTGCTGGTGCTCGACGTGATGCTGCCCGACATCGACGGGTTCGAGCTGTGCCGGCAGATCCGGCAGGGCGGCGAGCGCGCCGGCGTCGTGTTCCTGACCGCCCGCAACGGCCGCGACGACACCATCGCCGGGCTGACCGTGGGCGGGGACGACTACATCAGCAAGCCGTTCAGCCTGGACGAGGTCGTCGCCCGGATGCGCGCGGTCCTGCGCCGCACCACGCCACCGGCAGAGGCACCCGAACCTGCTGCGACCGGCGTGTTCCGGTTCGTCGACCTCGAACTGGACGAGGAGCGCCACGAGGTTCGGCGCGCGAACACCCCGATCGATCTCTCCCCCACCGAGTTCGCGGTGCTGCGCTACCTGCTGCGCAACGCAGGCCGCGTCGTGTCGAAGCGCCAGATCGTGACGCATGTCTGGGAGTACGACTTCGACGGCGACCCCCGCATCGTCGAGAGCTACATCTCCAGCCTGCGCAAGAAGGTCGACCACATCCAGCCACCACTGATCCACACCCTTCGAGGCGTCGGCTACAGCCTGCGCCTGGATGGAAGGGCGAACCCGGAAGGTCATCGATGACAAGAATTTTCCGCCGTCTGAGAGGACGACCCCGCCTGCTCGTCGCCGTCGCGGTGATCGGCGCACTGGCGATCGGGATCGGCACCTATACGGCGACCCGAGGTGGCGGCGCGGCAGCAGCCGGCACGTCGACGACCCTGCAGACGGTCGCGACCGGGACGATCCGGCAGAGCGTGTCGGCGACGGGCACCCTCGCACCGGCGCAGCAGGAGAGTCTCACCTTCCCGGTGAGCGGCCAGATAACAGCGGTCGACGTCGCCGTCGGCGACAAGGTGACCGCGGGCCAGACGCTTGCGACGATCGACTCCGCCTCGCTCGCGGTCAACGTGGCGCAGGCAAAGGCGAGCGTCGCTTCCGCTCAGGCCAAGGTCGACAACGACACCACCACCGCAGCCGACGCCACGCAGACCGCGGCCGACCAGGCCGCTCTCACTGCGGCGAACAACCAGTTGGCATCGGCTCAGACGCAGCAGGCCCAGGCGACGATGACGTCGCCGATCGACGGTGTCGTCGCGACCGTGAACATCGTGAAGGGGCAGACCGTGTCCGGCACGAGCAGCTCCAGCTCGTCCAGCTCTTCCGGTGGCGGCACGGGCGGCACGGGCGGCGGGGGCGCGGGCGGATCGGCGGCCGGCAGCTCCAGCTCCAGTTCGACCACGACCACGACCGCGCAGATCCTCGTGATCAGCACCAACTCGTGGATCGTCAACGCCACGGTCGACGCGACGTCCGTTGGCCTGATCGCGAAGGGCGAGCAGGCGCAGCTCACCGTCACGGGGGCGACCGGAACGGTCTACGGCACGATCAGCTCGATCGGGCTGGTCTCGTCCTCCACCTCGACCACCGCGAGCTACCCGGTCGTCGTCGCGGTCACCGGTTCGCCCACCGGCATGCACGACGGGGCCAGCGTGACTGCGGCCCTCATCTACAAGCAGCTGACCAACGTCGTGGTCGTGCCGTCGACCGCACTTCACCGCAACTCCAACGCAACGCAGTACGTCCAGCAGGTCACCAACGGCAAGACCGTCGACACCACCGTTCAGGTCGGCGTGGCCTCAGCCGGGCAGACCCAGATCACCTCCGGCCTGAAGGCGGGCGACCAGATCGTGGTCCCGGTCCTGCCGACGCGTCGCCCGGGCACGGGCACGAGCACGGGGACCGGTACCCGCGGCGGCGCGGGAGGCACCGGCGGCGGCTTCGGCGGCGGCGCCGGCGGCTTCGGCGGTGGCGCCGGCGGTGGCGCCGGCGGCTTCGGTGGTGGCGGCGGCGGCTTCGGCGGCGGCGCGGGAGGCACCGGTGGCTGACGCACCCACGCTGACCCGCGGCCTCGCGCCGGACACCAGTCCCGCGCCGGAGCAACCGGTCATCGACCTGGGCGGGATCCGCAAGGTCTACAGCAGCGGGACCATCGAGTTCGAGGCGCTGCACAGCATCTCGCTCGAGATCCATCCCGGCGAGTACGTCGCCGTGATGGGACCGTCCGGCTCCGGCAAGTCGACGTTGATGAACATCCTCGGCTGCCTCGACGTCGCAACCGCGGGCCGTTACCTGCTCGCAGGCGAGGACGTCAGCGACATGGACGAGGACGAGCTCGCCGACGTACGCAACCGGCGCATCGGTTTCGTGTTCCAGCAGTTCAACCTGCTGCCGGCGATGAGCGCGCTGCGCAACGTCGAACTGCCGTTGTCCTACGGCGCGGTGCCGCGCGAGGAACGCCGACGCCGCGCCCAGGAGGCGCTGGAACGGGTCGGGCTGGGTGACCGGCTCGAGAACCGGCCCAACCAGATGTCCGGTGGGCAGCAGCAACGGGTAGCTGTGGCCCGAGCGCTGGTGACCGATCCGGCGCTCGTGCTCGCCGACGAGCCGACCGGAAACCTCGACTCGACGTCCACGGCCGACGTGCTGCGCCTTTTCGACGAACTGCACGCGCAGGGACGGACGGTCGTGCTGATCACCCACGAGGCCGAGGTCGCCCACCACGCACAGCGCGTGATCAACATTCGCGACGGATCAGTCGCGTCCGACGGCCAGACCGGAGGAGTCCGATGACCTGGGCCGACATCCTGGCCAACAGCTGGGACGCCATTCGAAGCCACAAGATGCGCTCGGCGCTGACGTCACTCGGCATCCTGATCGGAATCGCGGCGGTAGTCCTCACCGTCGGCCTCGGTCAGGGCGCGCAGAACAAGGTCTCGGGGCAACTGAGCGCGCTGGGCGGCAACCTGCTGATCGTCTCCCCCGGCAGCTCGACGACCGGTGGCGTTCGCGGTGGCTTCGGGTCGGCGTCCACGCTGACGATGTCCGACGCCCAGGCGCTCTCGTCGTCCGTCGCCGCCCCGGACATCGGCGGGGTCGCGCCGATCCTGCAGTCGAACTCGAAGGAGCTCGACAACGGCGCGACGAACTGGACGACGACGGTGGTCGGGACGACCCAGCCGTGGCTCTCGGTGCGTGGTCGGACGTTGTCGTCCGGCCGGTTCATCACCGCAGCCGACGAGTCGTCGGCCGCGGCCGTCACCGTGCTCGCGTCGGACACCGCCACCCAGTTGTTCGGCCCGGTCGACCCGGTCGGGCAGAACGTGACGATCAACGGGACGCCCTACCAGGTCGTCGGCGTGCTGACCTCGGCCGGATCGGACTCGACGACCAACCTCGACGACCAGGCGATCGTGCCGTTCAGCACGGCATCGCAGCGGATCGTCGGCGGATCGAGCAGGACCTCGGTCCAGACGATCTACGTCAAGGCCGCCTCGCCGAGCAAGCTCAGTGCGGCGTACCAGGAGACCAGCACGATCCTGGCGAACCGGCACGCCCTCACGTCGTCCTCGACGACAGACTTCACGATCACCACGCAGCAGTCGGTGCTCTCGACGACCTCGTCGGTCGACAGCACGCTGACCACCCTGCTCATGGGCGTGGCCGCACTGGCGCTGCTGGTCGGCGGCATCGGCGTCATGAACATCATGCTGGTGTCGGTCAAGGAACGGACTCGCGAGATCGGCCTGCGCAAGGCACTCGGCGGCACGCCCACGACGATCCGGCGGCAGTTCCTGTCGGAGGCATCGATCCTCGGGCTCACCGGCGGATTGCTCGGTGTTGCCAGCGGCGTTGGCGGCGCCTTGATACTGCCGCACTTCATCTCCAACCCCATCACCATCTCGGTGCCCTGGGTGCTGATCTCGATCGCCGTCGCGATCGCGATCGGCGTCGGCTTCGGGGTGTATCCCGCCGCACGGGCGGCTCGGCTGTCGCCGATCGACGCGCTGCGAAGCGAATGACCACGGTCCCGGACCGATTCCCAACCCGCGACAAGAAGGACGAATCTCTGATGCACCGATTCAGCAATGCACGTTCCCGCTCGACGCTGGCGGCCGCCGGCATCGCCGTCGCCATGGTGAGTCTCGCGGCGTGTGGTGGCGGGTCGTCGGGCGCGAGTACGCCGTCGACGTCTGCTGCGGCCGGAGGCGGAGCCGCAGCGGCCGGCGGGGGCGGTGCCGCCGGGGGCGCGAACGCGCCCGCGGCGTCCGGCCTCATCGCGGCCGTGTCCGGCTCGACGATGCAGGTTCAGAGCCAGCAGAACGGGCAGGTCGCGGTCACGTGGAGCGGGACGACGTCGTTCACCGACACGGTGCCGACCACGCTCAGCGCCGTCAAGACCGGTGACTGCGTGTTCGCGGCCGGTGCCAGCGGCAGCTCACCGACGGCCACCAGCTTCACCGCCGCGACGATGAGCGTCAGCCCGGCCGTCAACGGAAGCTGCGGCGCGGGCCGCGGCGGCGCCGGGCAGGGAGCCCGGCCTACGCGGTCCGGCTTCCCTGGTGGAGGACGGCCGTCCGGGGCCCCGGGTGGCGGCGCCGGAACGGCCATCGCCAACGGGTCGGTGACCTCGGTGTCCGGGTCGACCATCGTGGTCGCCTCGCAGGCCGGCGGCTCGAGCCCGACCAGCCGCACGGTCACAGTGGGCAGCAGCACCAAGCTCACCACCATGGCGAAGGCGACATCGAGCGCGGCGACGGTCGGCAAGTGCGCGACGGTCCAAGGCACCGCTGACTCGAGCGGCACCGTCGCGGCTACGTCCGTCCGGATCACCGACGCCGTCAGCGGTCAGTGCGGCGGTCGTTTCGGCGCGGGAGCGAACGGTGGCTGACACGACGAAGTCACGCGCGGACCTGCGACGGGCGAAGCGCGTGCGCCGGCGCCGTCGCCGGATCATCGCAGTGGCAACCGGGGTTGCGGTGGTGGGCGGCGGCAGCGCTGCCATCGCCGCAACGGCCGACACCGGCCCGTCCCTGCAGCTGGGCACCGTGGAACTGGGAACGGTGACGCAGACGGTCGAGTCTTCCGGAACGGTCAGCGCGTCGTTGAAGCAGACGGCCCAGTTCCCGGTCTCGGGCACGGTGAAGTCCGTGGCGGTTCAGATCGGTGACACGGTGAAGGCCGGTCAGACCCTCGCCACGCTGGACACCACCACACTGCAGACGACGGTCGACTCCGTCGCGGCGTCGCTTGCCGCGGCCCAGCAGAAACTGTCTGCCGACGAGAGTGGCCAGGTCTCGGCCGGGACGTCCGGTGGCGGCGGTTCATCCGGCACGGGCACTGCCACGCTCTCCGCTGCCCAGACCGCGCTGACGCCCGCCAGCACGGCTGCGCCGGCCAGCGGTGCACCGACCCTGCTGGCGGCGACGGCGCCGACCAAGCCGGCGGCCTCGACGGGCTCCACCGCCGCAGTGACCAAGGCCCAGGGCGCCGTCATCGCCGCTCAGAAGCAGGTGGACGCCGCGCAGACGGAACTCGACGCAGCACAGAAGCAGGTCGACGCCGACATCACCCAGAACACCAAACTGCGCGACGCGCAGGTTGCTGCCTGCGCAACGACCTCGACGCCGAGCACGCCGTCGACGCCGACGTCGACAGCGACCTCAGCGCCGGCGAACACCACCTCCGCCGATTGCACCACCGCCTCGAACGCGTACGCGGCGTACGCCGACACCCTCTCGACCGACGCCGCCGCGGTGGACGCCAAGCTCTCCGCTCAGGACGGCTACCTGAAGACGCTCGACCAAGCGATCACGGCGCTGGACCAGGCCGTCTCGCAGCTCAGCGCGTCCAGCGGCAGCTCCGGTGGCACTGGTAGCACCGGGGGTACGGGCAGCGGGAGTGGTTCCGGCAGCACGAGTCACAGCGGATCTGGCGGGACCGGTGCGCCGAGCGGCGCCACCGGGTCCGGCGGGTCGGGCGGATCGGGCGCGAGCTCGGGTGCGTCCGGCGGCAGTACCGGCGCAGGCGGCGGAACGGCCGGCGGGACCGGTGGATCGGGCGGCACGAGCGGTGGCGCTGCGGCCGGGGGTTCGACCGGCCAGCCTGCGAGCGCCAGCCAGCTGGCCGCGGACCAGGCCTCGATCGACGCGCTGAACGCCCAGCTGACGGCGGCGAAGCAGAACCTGGCAGCGGCGACCCTCACCAGCCCGGTCGCCGGCGTCGTGGGCGCGATCGCGCTCGCTCCGGGCACGTCGTCGACCGGCGGGTCGATCACGATCATCGGCACCGGCATCGAGGGCGTGCAGACATCGGTGCCGCTCGGGCAGATCGACAGCGTCAAGATCGGGCAGCCGGTGAGCGTGGCCGCAGACGGCCAGACCGCTGCCCTGCACGGCACGGTCGAGTCGATCGGCCTGCTGAGCACGACATCGGGGTCGCGGACGACCGTGCCCGTGACCGTCCGGCTGGACGCGAAGACGCCTGCGATCCGCGACGGTGCGGGCGCCGACGTGGTCATCACCACGGGATCGGCGACGAGCGTGCAGGCCGTGCCGACGTCGGCAGTGCATCCGGGGCTCAACGGCTCCTACACCGTGACGGTCGTCAACGGCTCGAAGCAGAGTCCGGTGCGGGTCACGATCGGTCTGCAGGGCGCTGATCTCACTCAGGTCAAGTCCGGTCTGAAGACGGGCGAGAAGGTCGTGTTGGCCGACCCGTCCCAGCCGCTGCCGAGCAGCACCACCACCGGAGCCACGACCACCGGCCGCTTCGGCGGGGCCGGCGGTGGGTTCGTCGGCGGTGGTGGCTTCGGCGGCGCCGCCGGCGGCGGCACGGGCCGCACCGGAGGCTGAGCATGGTTCGACGGCGTCGTCCGGATCGGGCTCACATCGATTCCGGGATCCGACGCGAGGCAAGCTTCAGCTCGGTCCAGCAGCGTTGGTGTCATGATCAACCGGCGCCACGGACGGCGCACGAGGCGCCGTCCGTGGCGTGCGATCGGGACTGCGTGTGCTGTCGGGACGGCGTGCGTGTGCGTCCTGATCGCCGTTCTCGCGAGGCAGCGCGCGGCGGGGGCCGGCGGCTCGACGCCCCCGTCGTTGCCGGCGGCATCAGCGACGACACCGGCGACTCCCGACCCGCCCACCATGTCCTCTCCCGCCGGCTCCCCCGCCGCCTCGTCCACTGCGTCTCCGACGTCGACCGATGACGCCGCCGCTCTCGCAAACGCCGCGTCCACTCGGATCGCGCAGTCGCTTCCGGCCGGAGCCGTCTCGGTCGCGGCGACCGACCTGGACACCGGGCAGAGCTTCAGTTTCGGCGCGACGGCCGGCATGGTGACCGCGAGCGTGGTCAAGCTCGAACTGCTGGAGGTCCTGCTCCTGCAGCATCAGCGCAGTGGCACGCCACTCGACGACGACAGCGACGCCCTCATCACCGTGGACGGTGACCTGATCGCGATCTCCGTCCTGACCCAGCACAACAGCGACGAGCAGTCCGGCGTCACACTGGTCGAGTCCCTGGCGAAGATCGCCGCGGACGCCGTCGGGTAGGCCCGTGCTGCGACGCGATCCACGCGGCCGGGCTACCCGAGCAGTCCAGGAGGCGGGCATGAGGCGACGGGTGCGCGGCGGCTCGTCGCCGCGCACGCTGTCACTGCGCACCCGGCTGCTCGTCGCGACGATCGGGCTGGCGGCGATCGGTATAGCCGCGACCGGCATCACCGCCTCGGTCCTGCTGCGCCACTACCTCGTGCAGCGGGTGGACCAGCAGCTCGGGGTCGGGCTGCGCGCCTTGCTGCGCCAGTCCACGGACGGCACCCGCCCCCCGCTGAAGGCCGGGTCGCCGGGGCAGCTGCCCACGCCGTACATCTTCACGCAGATCGATACCCACGGCGCGATCCAGCGCCAGTTCGGCGGGTCCCTCGAATCGGGCGATCCTCGTCCGGACGTCTCGAAGCTCGACACCGCCGCGGTCGTCGCTCACCACAGCTCCCCCTTCACGGTGCAAGCGGTCTCCGGCAGCGACTCGTTCCGCATCATCGCGGTCGAACGAAGCGATCACTCCGGCGCGGACACCGCAGCGATCTCGCTGCACAGCGTCAACTCGACCGTGCACCGGCTGGAGCTCGTCATCGGTAGCGTCAGCGCGCTCGTGCTCGTCCTGCTCGCCGCCCTCGGCACCCTCGCCGTTCGGCTCGGCCTGCGCCCGCTGGCCGACGTCGAGCACACCGCACATCGCATCGCCGAAGGCGACCTGTCGCAGCGGGTGAGCGGTGGCAGGCCCGGCACCGAGATCGGGCGGCTGGCGACGTCGCTGAACACGATGCTCAGCCAGATCGAGGCCGCATTCACCGATCGCGCGGCGACCGAGGCGACGCTGCGCCGCTTCGTCGCCGACGCCAGCCACGAACTGCGCACGCCGTTGACGACGATCCGCGGCTATGCGGAGCTGTTCCGGCAGGGGGCGGTCACCGACCAGGCGGCCCACTTGCGGGCGACGAGCCGGATCGAGGCGGAGGCGACCCGGATGGGCCGGCTCGTGGACGACCTGCTGTTGCTCGCCGAACTCGATCAGCCCGCCCGGCCACACCTGGCGCCGATCGGCAGCGCCGACCTCGCCACGCTCGTCTCGGACGCCGTGGCCGATGCGCGGGCGGCCGATCCCGAACGCGACATCGGTTACGACGGCCCCGCCTCCGGCGTGCGCGTCCCGGTCGACGGTGACCGGCTGCGGCAGGTGCTGGCAAACCTGACGACGAACGCGCGGGTCCACACCCCGTCCGGCACACCGGTCACGGTGACTCTCACGAGCACGCCGAGCACCGCGCGACTCGAGGTGAGCGACCGAGGGCCGGGCATCGCCGCCGACGACGTCTCCCGAATCTTCGAACGCTTCTACCGCACCGACACGAGCCGCTCGCGCGCGCGGGGCGGGACGGGGCTCGGGCTGGCCATCGTGCATGCGGTGGTCGCCGCCGCCGGAGGCACGGTCACGTGCGAGAGCATCGTGGGCGTGGGGACGACCTTCGCGGTCGAACTGCCAGTGTCACCGGCCGAACCGCGCCCGCAGCCATGAAACGGCCCAGCACATTCGCGCGGTAGCTGGGTCATGCCGCGGCTGACGGGTGCCGAACCTCGCTGATGACGTCCACGGAATCGTGGCGCGCGAAGTGAAGCAGGAAGTCGAACTCCGCGGTCAGTACCGCGGTCGCGACCTCGTGCTCGACGGCGGTGACGTGCAGTCGCCAGTCGTTGAGGCGGATGACATCTCCGACGGCTAGGTCTCGGGCTGGAATTCTCATGATGGCCCCGCAGGATGATCGGAAAGTTGCCCGCTGACGGATCGATTTGCGCTGCGGCGGGCCTCCGCGACGCGACCGGTTTGCCGAATCGGGACCGAGATCCGCCGGCGTGTGCCCCGCGCGACGGCGTGGCGCTCGTCCTCGGACAGACCACCGACCACTCCGAACGGGATCGCGCTGGCGATCGCCCACCCGAGGCAGTCCTCGACTACGGGACAGGTACGGCACACCCGCTTGGCGACCTCGGTCTGCGCCTGCCCGGGGCCGGCCGTGCTCACCGGGAAGAACAGCTCCGGATCGTGGGCTCGGCAGGCCGCGCGGTCCAGCCATTCCAGGTCGGACGCCCTGGTAGTGATGCGGATCACGGTCATGGCACTACTGTCGCCCCGCGGCGGGTGTGCTGTCGCCACGGCGAGCGCCCAACCTGGGTACCGGGTAGCAGGAATCTGTCGGTGCCGCGGACCAGCATTCCGGTGGCGGTGAACTGCGGCGCGGCGCGGACCGTAGCGCACCGAAGCGTCCACCAGTCCGGCGTACGCCTTCAGGCATACGCCACTGGCCATAGGTGCGCGCAAGACTGTGGCCGAGCGGCTGATGCCGGCATCGCCCGGGTCTCCATACGGTCGAGTTGTCCATCGAATCAAGGAGATCCTGATGATCGAAGCGAACGGATTGACCAAACGCTACGGCGAGAAGACCGCCGTCAACGACCTGACGTTCACCGTCGAGCCGGGCATCGTCACGGGCTTTCTCGGCCCCAACGGCGCCGGCAAGTCCACGACGATGCGCATGATCGCCGGCCTGGACGAACCGACGGCCGGCTCGGTGCGGGTGAACTCGGCCGACTACCGGCGAGCCAGTGCTCCGATGGCCGAGCTCGGAATCCTGCTCGAGGCAAAAGCTGTCCACACGAGCCGCTCGGCCTACCACCACCTGCTCGCGCTGGCCCAGACCAACGGCGTCCCCCGCGCGAGAGTGAACGAGGTCATCGACCTGGTGGGTCTGGGCGAGGTCGCCCGCAAGCGCGTCGGTGGATTTTCGCTGGGGATGGGACAGCGTCTGGGCATCGCCTCGGCCCTGCTCGGCGATCCGCAGACCGTCGTACTGGACGAGCCGATCAACGGCCTGGACCCCGAAGGCATCCTGTGGGTCCGCAACCTGCTCAGGGGGCTGGCCTCCGAAGGACGAACCGTCTTCGTCTCGTCCCACCTGATGAGTGAGATGGCGCTGACCGCCGACCACCTCATCGTCGTCGGCGGCGGCGAGCTGATCGCGGACATGAGCGTCGAGCAGTTCGTGGCGATGGCATCGACGAACGTCGTGGTCGTCCGGTCTCCGCAGGCCGGCGAACTTCGCGATCTGCTGATGGGGCCGGACGTGACGGTGACGAGCGCTGAGGCCGGGCTCCTCGAGGTCCGTGGCCTCAGCGCCGAGTCGATCGGTGATCTCGCGTTCGAGCATCACGTCCGCCTGCACGAGCTGGCCGTGCACCAGGCCTCGCTCGAGGAAGCGTTCATGGAGATGACCCGCGACTCGGTGGAGTTCCATGCGCACACCACCACCGACCGCGAAGCGGACGGACTCGCCCACGCGACCGGAGGCACCCGATGACCACCACGCTCAGCCGTCCCCTCACCGAACCGCAGGTGACACCCCGGTACCCGGGGATGAAAGTCACCCAGGCGCGAGTCATCAATTCCGAGTGGACGAAGTTCCGGTCGCTCCGCTCGACGAACATCACCCTGCTCGTCAGTGTCGTCCTCACCGTGGGCCTCGGAGCACTGATCAGCGCAGTCACGGCGTCGCACTGGACGACCGCGTCGGCGGCCGACAAAGCCGACTTCAATCCGATTGTCACAAGCCTGAACGGGGTGCAGATCTCCGAACTGGCGGTCGGTGTTCTCGGCGTGCTCCTGATCAGCGGCGAGTACGCGACAGGCATGATCCGGGCCTCGCTGACCGCGGTGCCCCAGCGGCTGCCGGTGCTGTGGGGAAAGCTCGGGGTGTTCTCGGGCGTCGTCGGCGTGACGTCGCTCATCTCGACGTTCGTGGCGTTCTTCGTCGGTCAGTCGCTGTTGACCAGCCAGCACCTCGGTGTGTCCATCACCAGCCCGGACGCGCTGCGCATGATCGTGGGCGCCGCCGCCTACCTCGTGCTGGTCGGCATCATCGGAATGGCCCTGGGCGGGCTCGTGCGCAACACCGCTGCCGGGATCTCGAGTCTCGTCGCGCTGTTGTTCGTGATTCCTGGGCTGCTCAGCCTGCTGCCGAATAGTTGGTCGAACAACATCGGCCCGTACCTGCCCTCCAACGCCGGCGAAGCCTTCTGGGGACACCCGACCGGAGCGCATCTCGCGCCGCTGACCGGATTCCTCGTGCTGTGTGCCTACGCCGCCGTGGCGGTCGCCGCCGCCGCAGTCCGGCTCAGGAGCCGCGACGCCTGACAGCTCGACGCACTGATTCCCCGCCACCGGTCCGCCAGGCGGGGAATCAGTGTCCTGGTGTGATGAGGCCGGATTCGTAGGCCAGCACGACAGCCTGGACGCGGTCCCGCAGGCCGAGCTTGGCGAGTATCCGCCCGACGTGGATCTTGACCGTGCCCTCGGACACGTGCAGCTCGCCGGCGATCTCGCGGTTCGACCGTCCGACGGCGAGGCGGGCGAACACCGAGCGCTCCCGCTCGGTGAGCTGGTCGAGCACCGAGCCGTGATCGGTCCGCCGATCGGGGGCCGGCAGCAGAGACACCACTTGATCGATGAGGCGACGGGTGGCGGTCGGGGCCAGCACCGCGTCGCCGCTGGCGACGGTCCGGATCGCGGAGAGCAACTCGGCCGCCGGGACGTCCTTGAGCAGGAACCCGCTCGCGCCGGCCTGAAGCCCGGCGAACACGTATTGGTCCAGGTCGAACGTCGTCAGGATGAGCACCTTGCTGTCGATCCCGGCCGCGACGATCTCCCTGGTCGCTCGGATGCCGTCCATGCCGGGCATCCGGACGTCCATCAGCACGACATCGGGTCGCAGCGCGGTGGCCATGCTGACACCGGCGGCGCCGTCGCCGGCCTCCCCGATGACCTCGATGTCCGGTTCCGCCTCCAGGATCAGCCGGAACCCCACCCGCAGCAGCGATTGGTCGTCGACCAGCAGCACCCGGATCACGTGACGTCGGCTTCGTCGAGGCACAGCCGGGCCGACACGCGCCAGCCTCCCGTTGCACGAGGACCTGCGCTCACCTCGCCGCTGTAGGCAAGCACCCGCTCCTGCATTCCGCGCAGGCCGCCGCCTACGCCGACCAGCGCGGGCGCCTGTGCGCCAGCACCGTCGTCGTCCACCTCGACGCGCAGTTCGCCGGGCAGGCGTCGCAGTCGCACCGATGCCACCGCATCAGGGCCTGCGTGTTTGAGCGTGTTGGTGAGCGCTTCCTGCACGAGCCGGTAGACCGTGAGCTGAACCCCCGCGGGCAACTGGGACACCGAGCCGTGCAGTTCGAACGTGATGCGCAGGCCCGCCGCGCGGACCCGTTCGAGCAGATCGTCGAGATTGGTCAGATCGGGGACGGGTTGCAAGCTCTCCCGCGGCTCGCCGGCGCTCGTCTCTCGAAGCACGCCCAGCAGTCGACGGGTGTCGATGAGCGCCTGACGCCCGGTCGCGGAGACCGTGCGCATCGCGTCGACACCCCGTTCTGCGGACGTCGCCGTCGCGGCGATCGCGCCGTCGCTGAGGGCAACCATCACGGTGAGGTGGTGGGCGACGATGTCGTGCATCTCGCGTGAGATCCGGGCCCGCTCGGCCGCCGCGGCGAGCGCACCCTGCTGGTCACGCTCGCGCTCGAGCCGCGCCGTGCGGTCGTGCAACTCGGCGAGGTAGGCACGGCGGGTTGCGGTGTAGAGGCCCAAACCGACTGCCGCGGCAACCAGACCGGTCAGGAAGATCGAGTCGTACCACCAGCCGGAACCTGACAGGACGATCGTCCCGACCAGGACCCCCGCCTCCAGCGCACCCGCCGCAAGCAGCGCATCCCGCCGGCTGCTGGTCTCGGCGACCGTGTACAGGCCGATCAGTACCGCCAGCCCGCCCACGACATGATCGTCGAACAGGGCCGCCACGCCCGAACCGACGGCGACCCAGCCGAACACGGGCATCGGGAAGCGCCGTCGAACGATCAACGGCGCCACCACGATGATCAGCACCGGTATCGCCCACGCGGGCGGGTTCGCATGGTTGCGGAAGAGGTCGGGCAACGTCGTGGCGAAGGCCGCCAACACCAACGCGCCGTCGATCACCCAGCGGACTATGGAGCGATCCGCCGGATTGCCGGCCGGGGTCACGAGGCGCACGAGCAACATTGTCCCTCGCGGCGACCCTCGACGGCGGTTCGTCCTCAACCAGGCCGTGCATGTCTGCCGCGCCGACCCTCGCGATTCGACTTCGACGGCGAGGCTTGTCAATCTGGAACTACCCAATCCTTCGGAGGCCGAGGTTCGTGGCGGACTTCTTCCCTTACGCCGTCGACAAGCGGCTCGCACCGTTCTGGCTCCCGTTCGGGCTGCGACCGGGCCGGGACGGCGTCACCATCAGCGACGACAAATTCAGGGCAACGTTCGGGTTCTTCGCGATGGAGACCCCGCTCAGCAACATCGACGGGGCGCACATCACCCGCGACTACCGATGGTGGACGGCCGCAGGCGTGCGGGCCTCGCTGGCCGATCAGGGCCTCACGTTCGGGACGAACCCCTCCGCCGGCGTCTGCGTCCACTTTCGTGACCCGGTGCCCTCGCCGCTGCGCCGGAAGGGCCACCCCGCCCTCACGGTCACGGTCGCGGACCTCGACGGCCTCGTCGACCGGCTCGTCCGGAACTGACGGCGGCCGAGGCAGCGGCCGTCACTGCCGCTGCGGGGGTTGCTCAGGGTTGTCGTGCATCTGCACGAGGCCCTTTCCGACCGCCGGTGAAAGGCTTTGGGGCTGTCTCACCCCGGGGCTGCCGGGTCGGCGCCGTCGAGTGGGCACGGTCCACGACGCGAGTCCTGGTGCGGCGCTGCGCGAATCAGTAGGTACCAGCTGGTGCAACTCGGTTACTTGATGAGGGCGTCCCGCTCCGCGTTCCGTCATCCGCGTGAGGGTGTCGAGCGGATACGGGGCCGCATCGACGCGCGCTCCGATCGACGAAAGGTGGAAGCGCTTGGCATGCCGTCGGCGTTCTACGACGTCGCCCAGGATTGGCGGGGTGACCTGC
>JAVHVN010000004.1:0-2832 GCA_032160545.1 Pseudonocardiales bacterium
GCGATCGTCCGCATCGAGCAGCTCTACCCGCTGCCCTTCGCCGAGATCGCGGCCGCCGTCGGGGCCTACCCCAACGCGGAAGAAATCCTCTGGGTACAGGAGGAACCCGCGAACATGGGCGCGTGGACCCACATCGCGATGCATCTTCCGAACCGCCTCGGCCGCACCATCACGCCGGTCACGCGGCCCGAGAGTTCGTCGCCGGCGACCGGCTCCCACCTGCACAGCGAGCAGGAGCACGACCTCCTGCTCTCGACCGTGTTCCCGGAGTAGGCGTGTACTTCACCGATCGCGGCATCGAAGAACTCGATGCCCGCCGCGGTGACGAGTCGGTCACCATCGGGTGGATCGCCGAGCAACTGCGCGCATTCGTCGACCTGAATCCCGACTTCGAGATCCCGATCGAGCGGTTCGCCGTCTGGCTCGCCCGCCTCGACGACGAGGACGCCGACTAACAGCAAGTGCTCCCGAACGACGCCGGCGACACCGGCGTTTCACGAACGGCCGCTCAGACGGTGAAGACGACTTTGCCGAACACGTCACCGCCAAGGAGCGCCGCGAAACCGTCTCGCGCCTGGGCCAGCGGCAGCAGCCGGTCGACCAGCGGCCGGACGCCACTCGACGCGCAAAAGTGCAGCAACTGCAGCAATTCCTGACGTGAACCCATCGTGGAGCCGACGATACGCAGTTGCTGGAAAAAGACCCGACGCAGCTCGGCTGACGGCGCATCTCCGGTCGTCGCGCCGCAGACCACGATGGTGCCGCCCGGCCGCACGCAGCGCAGGGAATGCGACCACGTCGCCGCACCCACACTGTCGAGAACGGCGTCGACCCGCTCAGGTAACTTCGCGCCGACCTCGAACGCCGCGTGCGCGCCGAGCTCGACCGCGCGCTCGCGCCGCTGTGCCGAGCGGCTCGTCACCCAGACCCGACGTCCGCCTGCCCTCGCGAGCACGACGAGGGCAGTCGCGACTCCGCCGCCCGCGCCCTGCACCAGCACGGTGTCACCGGGAGCGGTGCCCGAATTGGTGAACAGCATCCGGTACGCCGTCAGCCACGCGGTCGGCAGGCACGCGGCCTGTTCGAAACTCAGCTCGGCCGGCTTGGGCAACAGGTTGCGTCTGGGCACCACGACAACCTCGGCGAACGTGCCGTCGACCTGCTCGGACAACAGCGTTCGCTGCGGATCGCAGGTCTCGTCGCCCCTGCCGGCGTCGGGATCACCGATCACACCGTGGACGACGACCTCGTTGCCCTCGTCGTCGAGGCCGGCCGCATCGCACCCCAGGATGCGCGGCAGCTGATCGGCGCGGAGCCCGACCCCTCGCAAGCTCCAAATGTCGTGCTGGTTCAGGGCCGCCGCCTTGACCCGCACTGCCACCCATCCGTCGGGGGCCACTGGTTCGGCTGTCTCGCCGACGCGAAGGCCGTTGAGCGGTTCGACGGCGTCGAAGGCGGTCACGCAGGCGGCGAGCACACGCAGACGGTACGCCGGGACCGTTGCAGCGGGATCCCCGACCCGAGTCCGCCGACTTCGTAGCCTGATCTTTACCAGGTGCACAGGCCGGGACGCGGGCGGGTGCTGGCAGGATGCCACCACTGCACGTTGCGTGGCCGGAGGAACCGGCCAGACCTCGCCGGTCCGCCCGGCACTCCCAGGAGGATCCGTGATTTCGTTCGACCTTCACCGTCCGGCAGGTGCGACTCGCACGGCTGGTACCGCTCGTGCGGCGTGCATTCTGGCCGTTGCCGGCGCGCTCGTCCTCGCCGGTTGCTCGAGCAAGAAGAGCACGACCACCAGCACGTCCAGCACCCCGGCGGCTCCGGCGTCCAGCGCCGCTGTCGGCGGCGACGCGGCGTCACTCGTACCCGCCGCCGTCAAGTCATCCGGCTCGCTCACGATCGCGACCGACGCGAGCTACGCGCCGAACGAGTTCAAGGACACCGACGGCAAGACCATCATCGGCATGGACGTCGATCTCGGCAACGCGATCGCGGCCAAGCTCGGGCTCAAGGCGAGCTTCCAGGATGTGACGTTCGACCAGATCATCCCTGGCCTCGCCGGCGGCAAGTACAACCTGGGCATGTCGTCGTTCACGGACACCAAGGATCGCGAAGGCAAGGTCGACTTCGTCACCTATTTCACGGCCGGCACGTCAGTACTGGTGCTGAAGGGCAACCCGGCGAAGATCACCGGTCCCGACGACCTGTGCGGTCACAAGGTGGCCATCGAGAGCGGCACGACCCAGGAACTGGTCGACATCCCGGCGAAGACCAAGGCCTGCACGAAGGCCGGTAAGAAGGCAGTCGTGGCAGTCGCGTTGCCCGACCAGAACGCGGCCAGCCTCGCCGACCAGAGTGGGCGTGCGGACGCGACCCTCGCCGACTCGCCCGTGGCCGAGTACCAAGCCAAGCAGCCAGGTGCGAAGTTCGAGGTTGCCGGCAAGTCGTACTCCGACGCCCCTTACGGAATCGCCATCCCCAAGGACGCCGGCACCTTGAAGGATGCCGTGCTTGCCGCCGTCAAGGCACTCATCGCCGACGGCAGCTACAAGACGATCCTCGACAAGTGGAGCATCGCCGACGGCGCCATAACCAGCCCGGTCATCGACGGCGCGACCAGCTAACAACGCCGGTGGCAGCTGACGTACAGGCGCCGGAACGGCCCGACGACATCAGGGCCGTTCCGGCGCGCCACCCCGGCCGGTGGGTGGCCACCGCGGTCGTCCTGGTGCTGTTGGCGATGCTCGTGCATCTGCTCGTCACGAATCCGAACTTCGAGTGGCGCGTCGTCCGCCGCTATCTGTTCAACCCGATCATCCGGCACGGTGT
>JAVHVN010000008.1:0-35189 GCA_032160545.1 Pseudonocardiales bacterium
TGTCGAAGTCGTCGATCGAGCTGAACGCCTGGTACACCGAGGCAAACCGGAGATAGGCCACCTCGTCGAGCTCGCGAAGCGGCCCGAGAATCGCCAGGCCGACCTCGTCGCTCGGCACCTCGGCGGCTCCGGTCGCGCGGATCGACTCTTCGACCGTCTGGGCCAGCTGGGCCAGCGCGTCCTCGTCGACCGGGCGACCCTGGCAGGCGCGGCGCACGCCGCTCACGACCTTGTCGCGGCGAAACGGTTCGGTCACCCCACTGCGCTTGATGACTGCCAGCATCGCCTCTTCGACGGTCGTGAACCGGCGGCCGCACCCGGGGCACGAGCGCCGCCGGCGGATGACCTGGCCCTCGTCCTGCTCACGGGAGTCGACCACCCGGGAATCAGCGTGACGGCAGTACGGGCACCGCATCGACTACCCCCTCCTCATGGTCGACCTGTGGACGGACCTGTCCACAACATGGGGACGGACCCAGCCGATCTGTGGACCGCCTACCCCAACTTGTGGACGAACAACACCAGTGTAACTACTAGATGTAGGGGTGAACGGTAAAGCCGAGCTCGATGTTCCGCAAGGGGCAACATCGGCGCGTCGCACAGAACGAGAGCGAATCAGCGGGTGCGTAGTAGCTGCCCGACGGTGAGCTCGGCGCTGTCCAGCTGGTTCAGCCGCTGCAACGTAGCGACCTCGAGCCGCGGGTCGGTGTGGGGAGCGACGCGGGCGGCTATGGACCACAGCGTGTCGCCACTGCGCACGGTCACCGCATCCGCCGCGACGGAGCCTGCGCCCGAACCGGCCGCCGACGGCGCGGCCGATGCGGCGAGCCATACCAGCCCGACGGCGAGCGCACCGACCACTGCGGCGAGGACGAGCGCACCGCGACGGGTCAGCCGCAGCGGAGCGGCGATCGACTGCTCGCTGGGCCGGTGCAACTCGATGACCGGTGCCAGCGGGCGGTTCCGCTCGCGGGCACGCTGCGGGATGAAGACGACGGGCGCGAATTCGGTGGCGACTGACATCGCGAACTCCTCTGACTGAGCGGCGTGCTGGCTGGACTTTGCCGCGGTCCGGGTGGGACGATCCCATCCGAAGTCGAACAGACATTCGATAGAACGTCCATTCGAATGTGTACCAGCGAGGTCCGACAAAAACCATTCGATGTCGGCGTGTCGTTCGAACACGTGTTTGAACTGCGCGCCTCGTCGGGCTACCGTCCAAAGCAAGATCGACCGACCAACCGGAGGCCGCGATGTCCCCCAGCAAGCCGACCGACGCCCCCCGCTCGGAGCGGGTGCGCTCGGGCACGCGCAAGGCGGCCGCGGCCACCACCGCGACCCAGGCGGCGACCGGCACCGGCAGGACGGGCCCGGGCCGGCCCAAGGTCACCGAACTGCCGGACGCGGCCACCGGGCTCACCCGGCGCCAGCAGGTCATCCTCGACGTCATCCGCGACTCGATCGAGCGACGCGGCTACCCGCCGAGCATCCGCGAGATCTGCGAGCAGACTGGTCTGGCGTCAACCTCCAGCGTTGCGCACCAGCTCGCCATGCTCGAGCGCAAGGGGTACCTGCGCCGCGACCCGAACCGGCCGCGGGCTGTCGATGTGCGCAGCGCCGACGCCCTCGAGGAGTCGGCGCGCAACCGCCAAGCGGCCGCCGACGCCGAGCAGGACTCCTACCGGGGCGAGGCGCCGGTGTACGTCCCGGTCGTCGGGCGGATCGCGGCCGGTGGCCCGATCCTGGCTGAGCAGCTGGTCGAGGACGTCTTCCCGCTGCCGAAGTCGCTCGTCGGCGAGGGCACCCTGTTCCTGCTGAAGGTCGTCGGCGATTCGATGATCGATGCCGCGATCTCCGACGGTGACTGGGTGGTCGTGCGTCAGCAGCCGACGGCCGACAACGGCGACATCGTCGCCGCCATGATCGAGGGTGAGGCGACCGTCAAGACGTTCCAACGGCGCGACGGGCGAGTGTGGCTACTGCCGCACAACCCGGCGTACGCGCCGATCCCCGGTGACGAGGCGGCGATTCTCGGCCGCGTCGTCACGGTGCTGCGTAAGGTCTGACGCCTCGATCAGGCAGACGGCGTGTCATTCTTCGCGGTCGCGGGCAGCTCGGCATCGGCCGGTGGAACCGCCGAAACAGACGGCTCGGTCGGCGCCGGAGCCTCTGATCCCGCGGCCGGCTCGGTGGGCACCGGCGCCGGGGGCGCAGGGGCCGCCACGGATTCCACAGCGGGCGGTGCGCCGGTCACGGCCTTGTTCTCGGAGCGCACGCGGTCGTCCTCGCTCATGCCCTTGATCTCGGTCTTGAAGATCCGCAACGAACGACCCAGCGAGCGGGCAGCGTCAGGCATCTTCTTGTACCCGAACAAGGCGATCACGACGATCGCCAAAATCACCCAGTGCCAGGGTGCGTCCCATCCCATGCCGGCTCTCCTCGCTGTCGGCTGGCGATTCCCGTCCTACGGTACGCCAGCAGTGGTGGCGAACGGCTCGAGAACGGCGGCCAGTCCCGGGTTCACCCGGGCGTGGACGGCCGTGCCGTCCTCCCGATGTTCGGTGCCGAGCACCTCCGCGGTTTCGTGCAGGCGGGCGACCAGGTCACCTCGGGTATAGGGAAGCAGCACGGTGACCTCGACGTGCGGGCTCGGCAGGCGCTGCTCGATCAGCTCGCGCAGCTCCTCGATGCCCTGGCCAGCGCGGGCTGAGACGAACACCGCGTCAGGAGCGAGCCGGCGCAGCCGCAGCAGCATCTCGGGTTCGGCGGCGTCGACCTTATTGAACACCAGTTGTTCGGGAACGTGCAGGGCGTCGATGTCGGCGAGCACCTCGCGCACCGCCCGGATCTGTGCCTCGGGATCGGCATCCGCCGCGTCGACCACGTGCAGGAGGAGGTCGGCGTCGCCCACCTCCTCCAGGGTCGACCGAAACGCCTCGATGAGCTGGGTCGGCAGGTGCCGCACGAAACCGACGGTGTCGGCGAGTGTGTACGGGCGCCCGTCGGAGGCCTGGGCGCGCCGCACGGTCGGATCGAGAGTGGCGAACAACGCGTTCTCGACCAGGACACCGGCATCGGTCAGCCGGTTCAGCAGCGAAGACTTGCCGGCGTTGGTGTAGCCGGCCAGCACGACGCTCGGGATGTGGCGGTCGAGGCGCTGCGAGCGCTTCACGTCCCGGGCGGTCTTCATGCCCGCGATCTCCTTGCGCAACTTGGCCATCCGGCTGTTGATGCGGCGCCGGTCGATCTCGATCTTCGTCTCACCGGGGCCTCGGCCGCCGATGCCCAGACCGCCCGCGGCCCGGCCACCAACCTGCCGGGAGAGCGACTCGCCCCAGCCGCGCAGGCGTGGCAGCAAGTACTGCATCTGGGCCAGCTCGACCTGGGCCTTGCCCTCCTTCGAGCGGGCGTGCTGGGCGACGATGTCGAGGATCAGCGCCGTGCGGTCGACCACTTTCACCTTGACGACCTCTTCCAGCTGACGCAGCTGGCCCGGCGCGAGTTCGCCGTCGCAGATGACGGTGTCGGCACCCTCGCTGATAACCACGTCGCGCAGTTCCTTGGCCTTGCCCGAGCCGATGTAGGTGGCAGGATCCGGCCGGTCGCGGCGTTGGATCAGCCCGGCGAGCACCTGCGACCCAGCGGTCTCGGCGAGTCGAGCCAGCTCGGCGAGGGAGTTCTCGGCCTCGGCGAGCGTGCCGGTCGTCCAAACCCCGACGAGGACGACGCGTTCGAGGCGCAGCTGCCGGTACTCGACCTCGGTGACGTCCTCGAGTTCGGTCGACAGGCCGGCGATGCGCCGCAGTGCCTGGCGCTCCTCGAGCTCGTAGTCGCCGGTCGAGCGGTCGTGCTGAGCTGCACCGCGTCCGGACGTAGCGTCGATGTCGATGTCGGGGTCGAGACGGATGTCGGCGCCCACGGGCGCGTCGTCGGTGCGGGACCGGTCGAAGGCTTCTGTCATCTCGCCCTCCATCGTGACACGGAGCGCGAGCGATTACCCCTTCTCGGCGGCAGAACTGCCCGCGACGGCGGCGAGCCAGGCGTCCTCGAGCTCGATCTCAGCGACGAGGACCGCGGGGCCGGTCATCAGCACCTCGCCGTCAGGGCACCACCGCACGGCGCAGGATCCCCCGGGGACGTCGACCCGCCAGGGCACCCCGTCGGCGCCCACGCCCGCATCGACGGCCGCCGCCACCGCGACCGCGCAAATGCCGGTGCCGCACGAGCGCGTCTCGCCGACCCCCCGCTCGTGGACCCGCATGACCAGCCGGCGCGGCCCGGCGCGCAGGACGAACTCGACGTTTTGGCCGTTGGCCAGCGGCGGGTCGACGGCCGGCGGGCGATGCAGCTCCAGGCTCGCCAGCTCGGCCGCGGAATCGACCCACACGACCACGTGCGGGTTCGGCATCTCGACGGCAACGGCGGCCCGCCGCGGCCCCAGGGGGGCGACGGTGGCGACCGGCCGGTCGGCAAGAACCAGGGGCCGGCCCATGTGAACCGTGACGTCGCCATCACCGTCCGCCAGCACGCGCCTGATTCCGCCGCGTGTCGCCACCGCCGCTGAGGTCTCAACGAGCCGGGCGTGCTGGAGGTATCGCAGGAAGACCCGAACGCCGTTTCCGCACATCTCGGCGACCGATCCATCCGCATTTCGGTAGTCCATGAAGAAGGGCGCGTCGCGGGCCAGGCCCTTCACCTCGGGGGCGTTCTCGGTGCGGACGACGCGCAGGATCCCGTCCCCCCCGATGCCGGCGTGCCGATCGCACAGAGCACGCACGAGGGCGGCGCTCACGTCCAGCGCGCCGTCGAGGTCGGGAACGACCACGAAGTCGTTCTCCGTGCCGTGTCCCTTGAGAACGCGCATTCCTAGAGGGTAGGCCCGGCGGCACCCGCGACGCGCTCGGCGGCGTCGGCCAGCCCAGGGTCGGCGCCGTCGAGCCACTGCACCCGCGGGTCTCGCCGGAACCAGGACCGCTGCCGGCGAGCGAAGCGTCTCGTGGCGCGAACCGTCACCTCGACGGCGGCATCCAGATCTCCGACGACCGCGCCTGAGTCGTCGATGCAGGCGAGCAGCTGGGCGTAGCCGAGCGCCTTTCCGGCCGTCGGGCTGTCGCGCAGGCCGAGCGGCAGCAGCGCCACGATCTCGTCAGCGAACCCTGCCCGCATCATCCGCTCGACGCGTAGCGCGACCCGCTCGTCCAGGTCCGCACGGTCGACGCCAACCTGCACGAGGTCGTAGACCGACTCGAACGGCGGCATCGTCGCGGTGAACGGCCGGCCGGTGATTTCGATGACCTCGAGGGCCCGGACGATGCGCCGCCCATTCGTCGGCAGGATCGCGCTCGCGGCCGCGGGATCGAGGCGGGCGAGCCGCTCGTGCAACGGTCCCGGGCCTGCCTCGAGGAGTTCGGCGGTGAGCCGGGAACGGACGTGCGGCGACTCACCGGGGAACTCCAGCCGGTCGAGGGCGCCGCGGAGGTAGAGGCCCGAACCCCCTACCAGGATCGGCAGGCGGCCACGTGCCGCGACGTCGGCGATGACCGCACGGCACACCTGCTGGTACTCGGCGACCGCGGCAGACTTGGTTACCCCCCAGATGTCGAGCAGGTGGTGCGGGACGCCCCTGCGGTCGTCCATCGGGAGCTTGGCGGTGCCGATGTCCATTCCGCGGTAGAGCTGCATGGAGTCGGCGTTGATGACCTCACCGCCCAGGCGCACGGCCAGCTCGACGGCGAGGTCGGACTTGCCGGTGGCCGTCGGCCCGACGACCGCGAGCACCCGGACGGCCGCAGGCTCGGCCGCACCATCGGTGGTCTCGTCGCCGTCGGCGGGCAGCGGCTCAGCCATCGCGCAGCCAGGTAGCGACGAAGTAGGCCACGCCGAACGGATCGTCGTAGTAATTCAGGTGGGCGGAGTGCGACGTGCCCTTGAGCAGCCGCCCCGCAGCGCGCCAGGCCGGGACGCCCGCGGCGAGCAACTCGGCGCCGAGCCCAGGCTGCAGATTCTCGAGGGCGGTCGCGTCCCCGGAGCGCAGCGCGGCGGCGACCGCGTCGTCGAACGGCACCGCGCGCTCATCCAGATGCCCGGGTGCCCGCTCGCTGCGGCGCGCTGTGCCGTCGCCCATCACGAGCAGGGCGATGTCCTCGGTCTCGGCGAGTCGCAGCAGTTCGGTGGCGGCGCGGGCGCCCGCGAAATCAGGGCCGACCGAGAAGGCGCGCGTGTCGCTTCGGGCACCGAGCGCCACGCCGACGAGCCACGCACCGACGGTGAGCGAGAGCGGAAGCTCGAGCGCCCCGCCGCGCGTCGGCGCACCGAGGTGGACCTCGCCGCGGACGCCGAACCCGGCGAACGTCCCGCGCGCCAGCGGTGAATGCACCAGCGACGTCGGCCCGGCCCCGAGCAGCACGAGCTGCCGCCCGGCCGCGTCGACCCGCCGAACCGCCTCGACGCACTCGGCCCGTAGGCGCTCCAGTTCGGGGGCCGCGCCGGAGGCGACGAGTGGCACGAGAACCGGCGGATGCGGACAGAAAGCGGCGCCGGAGATCACTACGGAAGGCTAACGGCCAGGGCGTCCTCGGCCTGGATCGTGTCTAATGCTCAGTCATGGGCTCGGAGTGGGGGCGGATCGATGCCGACGGCACCGTCTACGTCAAGACGCCCGACGGTGAGCGCGAGATCGGCTCGTGGCAAGCCGGGGACGCGGACGCCGGCATCGCGTTCTATCAGCGGCGATACGAGGACCTCGACACCGAGGTGAGCCTGCTCGAGAAACGGCTCGAGTCCGGGGCCGGCGACCCGGCGCACACCCGCACCCACGCCACAGCCCTGCGCGAGCAGGTCGAGCACGCGGCCGCGATCGGCGACCTCGCCGCGTTGACGGGCCGCCTCGACGCCCTGCTCACTGCTGTCGAGGAGAAGGCCGGACAGGCGGCTGCCGCCCGGGCCGAAGCTCGCGCGAAGGCGATCGAGGCCAAGGAGGGGCTCGTCGCCGAGGCCGAGAAGATCGCCGCGTCCGGGACGTCTTGGAAGGCCTCGGGCGACCGGCTGCGGGCGATCGTCGACGAGTGGAAGCTGATCAAGGGCATCGACCGCAAAACCGACGACGCGCTCTGGAAGCGCTTCGCGGCCGCGCGCGATGCGTTCGGCCGCCGCCGCGGACAACACTTCGCGCAGCTCGACGTCGAGCGGGGCAGCGCCAAGCAGGCGAAGGAACAGCTGGCCCAGCGCGCCGAGGCGCTGTCGGAGTCCTCGGACTGGAAGGAGACGGCCGCGGCTATGCGTGAGCTGATGGCCGAGTGGAAGGCCGCCCCGCGGGCCGCCCGTGACGTGGAGGAGGCGCTGTGGACCCGCTTCCGCGCCGCACAGGACGCCTTCTTCACCCGCCGCTCCGGCGTGTTCGCAGAGCGTGACGCCGAGCAGGTCGCCAACCAGAAGCAGAAGGAAGCGATCATCGCCGACGCCGGGGGGCTTTCGCTCGACGACCCTCAAGCGGCACAGGCCGCTCTGCGCGACCTGCAGGCCCGCTTCGACGAGATCGGCCACGTTCCGCGCGACGCCATGCGACGCATCGACGAGCAGATGCGCGCCGCCGAGCAGCGGGTGCGTGACGCCGTCGACGCGAAGTGGCGCGAGAGCAGCGTGGAGTCGAACCCGTTCCTCAGCGCGCTGCGCGAGCGCCTTGCCGAGGCCGAGCAGAAGCTCGAGCGGGCGCGCCGCAGCGGCGATCAGCAGCGCATCGCCAAGGCCGAGGCCGAGGTCGAGCAGCGCCGGTCGTTGCTGCCGTCCTGATCATGGCGTTCGTCCCAACTCGTGGTGGCCGATCCGACCGACCCGCAGGCGATCGTCGAGACCTTCCTCGCTGCGTTGGCAGCGAACGACGGCGCCACAGCCGGGCGGCTGCTCGACCCCGATGTCGCGTACACGACGTCGGCCTGCCGACGATCCGCGGACGTCGCCGGGTCATCAGGTTCCTTTCTCAGATCGCCCGATTCGACGACGCCTTCGAGGTGTACCGGCACTCGGTGACGACTGCGGGTGCCACGGTCGCGACGGAGCGCACCGACGTCCTGCGGTTCGGGCGGCTGCGGTTGCAGTTCTGGGTCTGGGGCCGGTTCGACGTGCGAGGCGGGCGGATCACGATGTGGCGCGACTCGTTCGACTACCTCAACCTCACCCGTGCGCTCGTGCGCGGCCTGGCCGGTGTGGCGCTGCCGGGCCTACGACCCGCGCCGCCCACGTCGCCCGGCGCGGTGCCGGGACGGCACTGACGCACATGCCGCTCACCGCGGCGGCGGAGAACCGATCGTGAGCAGCGGCTTCACCGCGGCGTGCACCTCGGCGCCCGCCCCCCGCCACCGGCGGTGCGAGGTGATGGCGGAGTCCGACACCAGGTGGTGCGGCGCAGCGTAGGTGACCTCGGCGGTGATGACATCGCCCGCGGTGACGTCGAGCCCGTCCGCTGCCACGTGCGCCAGCCGCCCGTCGCGGGCCCGGCCGGAGACCCGCCCGGTCGCGCCGTCCTTACGCCCCTCGCCAGCGCTCACGAGCACCTCGATCTCAGTGCCGATCAGGCGCTTGGACTCCTCCCATGAGATTTCGTCCTGCAGCGCGACGAGTCGCTCGTACCGCTCCTGCACGGTCGACTTCGGGACTTGCCCGTCCATCGTCGCGGCGGGCGTCCCGGGACGCTGCGAGTACTGGAAGGTGAAGGCGCTCGCGAACCGGGCCGCCCGCACGACATCGAGTGTCTGCTCGAAGTCGGCCTCGGTCTCGCCGGGGAAGCCGACGATGATGTCGGTGGTGATCGCGGCGTGCGGCATGGCAGTGCGCACGGCCTCGATGATGGCCAGGTAGCGCTCCTGCCGGTACGAGCGGCGCATCGCCTTGAGCACGGTGTCCGCGCCAGATTGGAGCGGCATGTGCAACTGCGGGCAGACGTTCGTTGTCTCGGCCATCGCAGCGATCACGTCGCCGGTGAAGTCACGCGGGTGCGGGCTGGTGAAGCGAACGCGCTCGAGGCCGTCGATCTCACCGCAGGCGCGCAGCAGCTTGCCGAACGCGTAGCGGTCGCCGAACGAACGGCCGTAGGAGTTCACGTTCTGACCGAGCAGGGTCACCTCGACCACACCCGACTCGACCAGCGCGCGGATCTCGGCGAGCACGTCGCCGGAGCGGCGATCGGTCTCGCTGCCACGCAGGCTCGGCACGATGCAGAACGTGCAGGTGTTGTCGCATCCGACGCTGATCGAGACCCACGCGGAGTAGGGCGACTCCCGCCGGCTGGGCAGATCGGACGGGAACCGCTGCAGGGTCTCCGCGATCTCGACCTGTGCCTCGCGGTTGTGCCTGGCCCGCTCGAGCAGCACCGGGAGTGCCGCCAGGTTGTGAGTGCCGAACACGACATCGACCCACGGCGCCTTCTCGAGGATCCGCCCGCGATCCTTCTGCGCCAGGCAGCCGCCGACGGCGATCTGCATGCCTGGTCGGGCCCGCTTCACCGGGTAGAGGTGGCCGAGGTTGCCATAGAGCCGGTTGTCGGCGTTCTCACGCACCGCGCAGGTGTTGAAGACGACGAGGTCAGCGCCGTCCACATCGGCATCCGACGCGCGAACGTAGCCTGCGGCCTCGAGCAGACCGGCGAGCCGCTCGGAGTCGTGGACGTTCATCTGGCACCCGTAGGTGCGGATCTCGTAGCTGCGGCTCATAGCGCGTCCGAGGATACGGCGCGGCGGCACAGGTGTGGCGCGTGATGTGCCGTCCCTAGAGTCTGCGGCATGACCGCTGCCGCCGTCGTCGCGCTGCGACCGGAACTCGAATCCGACGAGGACGTCCTGTTCCGGGTCTGGTCCGACCTCGGCACCTGGGAGGAACGCTCCCCCGCCTCACCCGCGCCCCTGACGCTCGCGACCTACCGCGAGAAGAGGGAGCGCGGCGATTTCGCCGGCGACGCAGACTTCGTGGTCACCCTCGACGGCGACCCGGTGGGGCGCGTCACGATCTTCCACGAGGACCGGCTGTCGCGGCACGCCGAGGTCGGCATCGCGCTGCTGCCCGAGGCGCGTGGGCGGGGCGCCGGCACGGCGGCACTCGCGCAGGCCGTCGAATTCGCGTTCGTCCGCCGCAACCTGCGCCGGCTCTATCTCTGGGTGCTGTCGTCGAACGCGGCCGGCATCGCGTCGTACCGCAAGCTCGGCTTCGTAGAGGAGGGCCGGCACCGCGAGCACTGCTGGGTACGTGGGCACTATGAGGACGAGATCGCGATGGGGCTGCTTCGCTCCGAGTGGACGCCCACGCGCCGGTGATGCCTGCCGGTCAGTGCGCGATCTCGGTCGTGCGCGACTCGCGAACCACGGTGACCCGGATCTGGCCGGGATAGGTGAGCTCGTCCTCGATCTGCTTGGCGATCTCTCGGGCGATCACCGACGCAGCGAGGTCGTCGATCTCAGCCGGCTGGACCATCACGCGAACCTCGCGGCCTGACTGCATCGCGAACACCTTCTCGACCCCTGGACGCGAGGTCGCGATCTCCTCGATGCGCGCGAGGCGCTTGACGTAGTTCTCGAGCGACTCTCGGCGCGCCCCGGGGCGGGCAGCCGAACAGGTGTCGGACGCCTGGGTGAGCACCGCCTCGACCGTCTGCGGTGCCACCTCGTTGTGATGCGCCTCGACGGCGTGGGCCACGGCCTCGGACTCGCCGTGCCGGCGAAGCAGGTCGGCGCCGATGATCGCATGGCTGCCCTCGACCTCGTGGGTGAGTGCCTTGCCGATGTCGTGCAGGAAGGCGCACCGCTTGACCAGCGTCGGCTCGATGCCGAGTTCGGCGGCCATGATACCGGCGATGTGCGCCGTCTCGACCAGGTGGCCGAGCACGTTCTGACCGTAGCTGGTGCGGTACTTCAGCCGTCCGAGAGTCGGCAGCAGCCGGTCGTCGACGTCGCCGATGCCGACCTCGACCAGGGCGTCGCGGGCCGCGCGCAGGCACAGCTCGTCGATGTCGGCCTTGCTCTGCTCGTAGACGTCCTCGATGCGCTGGGGGTGGATGCGTCCGTCGAGGACCAGCCGCTCGAGCGTGAGCCGGCCGATCTCGCGTCGCACCGGGTCGAAGCACGAGAGCAGCACCGCCTCGGGCGTGTCGTCGATGATGACGTTGACGCCGGTGACCGACTCGAACGCGCGGATGTTTCGGCCCTCGCGGCCGATGATCCGGCCCTTCATGTCGTCGCCGGGCAGGTGCAGGACGCTCACGACGGTCTCCGTCGTCTGCTCGCTCGCCACGCGTTGAACGGCCTCGACGACGATGTTGCGCGCCCGCTCGGTGCCCTCGGTGCGGGCCTCGTTCTCGATGGTGCGCACGAGCAGGGCGGCATCGCGGCGAGCACTGACTTCGACGCTGGTGAGAAGCTCGGCACGGGCCTGCTCGGCGCTCAGGCCGGCGACCCGCTCGAGTTCGCGCACGTGTTCGGCCGTCCGGGTCTCGAGCTCGGCATCGCGGCGCTCGAGCTCTGCGGCCCGCGCGGCAATCAGCCGGCGCTGCCCGTCGAGGTCGGCCCGTACCGCCTCGACATCGCGGCGCTGTTCGGCGAGATTCGCGATCGCGCGGTCGAGTTCGAGGCCGTCGGTGTCCAGACGGGCGGCCTGCGCGTCCAGGCGGCTCTCGGTGCTCTCCAGCCGCGCCGTGGCGGTCGCCAGCTCGCGTTCGGTCCGCTCACTCTGCTCGGCGAGACGCGCCGACTCGCTCGCCATCTCGCGTCGCAGTGCCTCGGCCTCGGCCTGCGCGACCTGCCGGATCGAGCTTGCCTCGGCCTCGGCGACCCGGCGCGCCGAATCGGCCAGGGCGTCGACGTCGGCGGCAGACTCCACGGCGTGACGCCCGGGAGCCGCCGGCCCGCGCCGCAACACAAGAAAGAGCACCCCGAGCAGGAAGGCGGCACCGACTGCTGCATACCAGACCCCCTGCATCGTGTGCCTCCTTCTGCGTCGTCGTACCGGCCTCGCGCCGGGCCAGGAGACACGCGAAGGGCACGCCCGTGGCGGCGGGCCGCCCGCCGGTGACGGCGGATGGCGGCACGGCTGCCGCGGGCCTGGGCGGGCTGTCCTCTCGGTCGATGTTGATCGCTATCACATCCGCGTCGTTGCCGGTCTCGGGCGGACGCGGGGGTGCACGGCGTTGCTCCTGGTGTCGTCGAGGTTATGAACGGCGGACCAACGGCGCAAGCCTCGACGGCAGGGGCCCCGGTTTCGCTGGCGTGCAGGATTCAGAGATCGGCCTCGGCGATCGCCTCGAGCCCGGCGTCGGCCACCACGTGCCGGGCCACCGCGTAAGCCACACCGGGCGAGTAGCCCCGGCGAGCCAGCAGGCTGACGATCCGGCGAACCTGCACATGTGGATCGAGGCCACGCAGGCCACGCAGCTTGCGATCTGCCAGCGCCTGGGCCGCGGCCTGCTCGCTGTCAGCGTCAATATGGCTGACAGCGGCCTGGACGTCGGGCTCGTCGACGCCCCGTTGGCGCAGCTTGATAGCGACAGCCCGGGCGGACAACCCGCGCTCGTGGTGTGCCGCCGAGGCGAAATCGGCGGCGAGAGCGCCGTCGTCGATCAAGCCCACCTCGGCGAAACGGGTCAGCACCGCACGGGCCGCGTCGTCGGGGACGCCACGCTTGCGCAGCGCGGTCTCGAGCTCTGCGCGGGTGCGGGCCCGCTGGCTGAGGGACTGCAGGCAGATGGCCCGAGCGACCGACTCAGGGTCGCTCGGGCCCGCGTCCTCCTCGCCAGGCAGAGGCGGAGGGGGAACGTCTCGCATGCCGATCAGAAGTCGACCGGAGCCGGCACGACGGCGATCGGAGCGTCGGCATCGACGTGTGCACCGATACCGAGCTTCTCTTTGATCTTCTTCTCGATCTCGTCGGCGAGGTCGGGGTTGTCGCGCAGGAAGTTGCGGACGTTCTCCTTGCCCTGGCCGAGCTGGTCGGACTCGTACGTGTACCAGGCGCCCGACTTCTTGAGCAGGCCCTGCTCGACCCCGACATCGATCAGCGAGCCCTCGCGGCTGATGCCCTGGCCGTACACGATGTCGAACTCAGCCTGCTTGAACGGCGGGGCCACCTTGTTCTTGACGACCTTCACGCGCGTGCGGTTGCCGACCGCCTCGGTGCCGTCCTTGAGTGTCTCGATGCGCCGCACGTCCAGCCGGATGGAGGCGTAGAACTTCAGCGCCTTGCCGCCCGTCGTAGTCTCGGGACTGCCGAACATGACGCCGATCTTCTCGCGCAGTTGGTTGATGAAGATGGCCGTCGTACCGGTGTTGCTCAGCGCTCCGGTGATCTTGCGCAGCGCCTGGCTCATCAGCCTGGCCTGCAGGCCGACGTGGCTGTCGCCCATCTCCCCCTCGATCTCGGCGCGCGGGACGAGTGCGGCCACCGAGTCGATGACGATGACGTCGATCGCGCCGGAGCGGATCAGCATGTCGGCGATCTCGAGCGCCTGCTCGCCGGTGTCGGGCTGGCTCACCAGTAACGCGTCGGTATCGACGCCGAGCGCCTTGGCGTAATCGGGATCCAAGGCGTGCTCGGCGTCGATGAAGGCCGCGACACCGCCGGTGGCCTGGGCGTTGGCGACCGCGTGCAGAGCGACTGTCGTCTTGCCCGAACTCTCCGGGCCGTAGATCTCGACGACCCGGCCGCGCGGCAGACCGCCGATGCCGAGGGCGACGTCGAGGGCGATCGACCCGGTGGGGATCACCTCGATCGGTGCGGCGACGCGGTCGCCGAGGCGCATGACCGCACCCTTGCCGTGCTGCTTGTCGATCTGCGCCAGGGCGACGTCGAGCGCCTTGTCCCGGTCGAAGCCTGCTGCCATTGGGGCACCCCTTCGGTGTGTTCGAACGGGCTGTCGATCTGACGTGCCCGAGCTGCTGAACTGCCTGGCTGACGCTAGGGCGGGGTACCGACAGAACCGGGCTGGGCACCGCGGCTGTGGAACCTGAACTCGCGTCTGTGGACGACGCTAGACGAACGGACGTTCGAATGCGCTCATCCCGGCCCGGCGTGTCGCGTCCCGGCCGCGGCCGGTGCCGGCACCGGCCCGTCAGCGCCCCGTCAGCGCCCGGGTCAGCACCCCTCAGCGCAGCTGGTTCGGCACGTCGAACTCGGCGCACACGGCCCGCCAGACCTCCTTGGCCTCGACGCCGTTGGCGAGCGCCTCGTCGACCGTCGAACCGAGTGTGGTCAGCCGGTAGTCGGCCGCCACGCTGTGGGCGTAGGCCGCCCCGAAGCGGGTCTCCATCCGGTTCCAGAACTCGGTAAGTCGCACGACACCACATTAGGCATGTGCGACGCTGCGACCGTGATCGCCGCCGACCAGTGGTACGCCCTGCCGGTCCTCGTCGGGCCGCTCGTCCAGCTCGAACCCATGACCATCGAGCACGCCGCCGGCTACCTCGCGGCGGCCGGATCGGGTGCGGAGGCCGACGAGACGTTCCGGTGGATGAACCCGGCCGCGCCCGCCTCGATAGAGGACGCCGGGCAGCAGATCGCGGCCGGGCTCGCCGCGCGGGCACGCGGTGAGCGGTTTCCATACGCGCAACTCGACGCGCACACGGGCGAGCTCATCGGCACCACCTCGTTGTACGACATCGTGCCGGCCGTCCGCACGCTCGGCATCGGACACACCTGGCTGGGCACGCGGTGGCGGCGTACCGGCCACAACACCGACTCGAAGCTGCTCCTGCTGACGTACGCGTTCGACACGCTCGGCACGGCACGGGTCGTCTGGCACACCGACATCAACAACACGCGCTCGCAGGATGCCATCGCCCGGCTCGGTGCGGTGCGCGAGGGCGAGTTGCGCAAGCACCGCATCCGCCGCGACGGGTCGTGGCGCACGACAGTGCAGTACTCGATGACCGACGACGATTGGCCGGCCGCGCGCGAGCGGCTGCGGGCACGGTTGGCGGCCGGCCTGCGGCCGTCCTGACCGCAGCGGTTGTCGGTGCATCCAGGCAAACTGGGCAGGTGACCCGGTTCTCCCCCGCTACCCAGGCCTGGCTGGATGGCGCCTTCGCCGCGCCGACCGCCGCACAGGTCGGCGCGTGGGATGCGATAGCGGGCGGCGAGCACACGCTCGTCGTGGCACCGACCGGCTCGGGCAAGACGCTCGCAGCCTTCCTCTCCGCACTCGACCGGCTGGCCGCGCTGCCGAAGTGCGACGATCCGATACGCCGCTGCCGGGTGCTCTACGTCAGCCCGCTCAAGGCACTCGCGGTCGACGTAGAGCGCAACCTCCGCTCGCCGCTCGCCGGTATCACCCAGGCCGCGTCCCGGCTCGGGCTGCCGGCTCCCGACGTCACCGTCGCGACGCGCTCGGGCGACACACCGTCCGACGAGCGCCGGCTGTTCGCCCGCCGCCCGTCCGACATCCTCATCACCACACCCGAGTCGCTGTTCCTGTTGCTGACCTCGGCCGCCCGCGAGGCGCTGCGCGGCATCGACACCGTGATCGTCGACGAGGTGCACGCGGTCTGCGGCACCAAACGCGGCGCCCACCTGACGCTCTCGCTGGAACGGCTGGACGCGCTGCTCGACCAGCCGGCGCAGCGCATCGGATTGTCGGCGACTGTGCGGCCCGTCGACGAGGTCGCGACCTTCCTCGCCGGCGGCCGGCCGGTCACCGTTGTCCAGCCACCGGTTGCCAAGACGTTCGACCTGCAGGTCGTCGTCCCGGTCGAGGACATGTCAAACCTTGGCGAGCCGATCGACGATCTCAGCGGGGCGGCGGCCGGCGCGCAGCGGCGCGCATCGATCTGGCCGCATGTCGAGGAGCGGGTTCTCGACCTCGTCGAGCAGCATCGTTCCACGATCATCTTCGCCAATTCCAGGCGCCTCGCCGAACGGCTGACCGCCCGGCTCAACGAACTTGCTACCGAACGAGCAAACATCCCGCCACTCGCCGCCGACGGCGCCCCTGCGCAACTCATCGGGCAGTCCGGTTCAGCCGCCCCGGCCGGCGACGTTGTCGTCGCGCGGGCGCATCACGGGTCGGTCTCGCGGGAACAACGCAGTCTCGTCGAAGAGGACCTCAAGGCCGGGCGCATCCCGGCCGTCGTCGCGACCTCGTCGCTCGAACTCGGCATCGACATGGGTGCGGTCGACCTCGTCGTGCAGGTCGAGTCACCACCGTCGGTCGCGTCCGGCCTGCAGCGGGTCGGCCGCGCCGGCCATCAGGTCGGTGCGGTGTCGCATGGAGTCATCTTCCCGAAGTTCCGCGGTGACCTGCTCGAGTGCGCGGTCGTAGCCGAGCGCATGCGCAACGGGCTCATCGAATCGATGCGATACCCCCGCAACCCGCTCGACGTCCTAGCTCAGCAGATCGTCGCGATGCTGGCTCTCGACAGCATGACCGTCGATCAGGTCGACGAGCTGGTGCGGCGTGCCGCGCCGTTCGCCGGGCTGCCGCGGGCGGCCCTCGAAGGTGTTCTCGACATGCTTGCGGGCCGGTACCCCTCCGACGCGTTCGCCGAACTGCGCCCCCGGATCGTGTGGGATCGCGTCACCGGCGAACTCACCGCGCGCTCGAGTGCCCAGCACCTCGCCGTGACGAGCGGCGGCACGATTCCCGACCGCGGGCTGTTCGGCGTCTTCCTTGCGGGTGCCGACGGGCCGGGGCGGCGCGTCGGCGAACTCGACGAGGAGATGGTGTACGAGTCGCGCGTCGGCGATGTGTTCCTGCTCGGCTCGTCCTCCTGGCGCATCGAGGACATCACCCACGACCGGGTGCTCGTCACGCCCGCGCCGGGCGAGGTCGGGCGGATGCCGTTCTGGAAGGGCGACTCCCCCGGCCGTCCGGTCGAGCTGGGACGTGCCCTGGGCGCCTTCCTCCGCGAGGTGGCCGGCGCGGCCACGAGTGTCGCGGCAGAGCGCGTGCGGGCGGCGGGCCTCGACGACTGGGGCACGGCCAACCTGCTCGCCTACCTGGCCGAGCAGCGCGAGGCCACGGGCCACCTGCCGGACGATCGCACCGTGCTGGTCGAGCGCTTCCGCGACGAACTGGGTGACTGGCGCCTCGTCGTGCACTCAGCGTTCGGCGCGCCTGTGAACGCACCGTGGGCGCTGGCGATCGGTGCGCGGCTGCGTGAGCGCCACGGGCTCGACGTCACCTCGATGCATTCCGACGACGGCATCGTGCTGCGACTCCCCGACACCGACGGCGAGCCGATCGGTGCCGACATCGTCGTGTTCGACCCCGACGAGATCGGCGCACTCGTCACCGCCGAGGTCGGCGGCTCGGCGCTGTTCGCATCGCGGTTCCGCGAATGCGCGGCGCGCTCGCTGCTGCTTCCGAAGCGCGATCCGCGACGGCGGGCACCGCTGTGGCAGCAACGGCAGCGGGCCAATCAGTTGCTGCAGGTGGCCGGCGAGTACGGCGACTTCCCGGTCGTGCTCGAGGCCATGCGGGAGTGCCTTCAGGACGTATACGACGTGCCTGGTCTCACCGGCATCATGCGCGACCTCGCCTCCCGCACCGTGCGGCTGGTCGAGGTCGAGACGCCCGCGGCGTCACCGTTCGCGCGATCGCTGCTCTTCGGTTACGTCGGCATGTTCCTCTACGAAGGCGACGCGCCGCTGGCCGAGCGGCGCGCACAGGCACTGTCGCTCGACTCCGCGCTGCTCGCCGAACTGCTCGGCGCCACCGACTTGCGCGAACTGCTCGACAGCGAGGCCATCGCCTCCGTCGAACGTGAGATCTCCCGGCTCGCCGACGACCGGCATGCACACGGCCCCGACCAGGTGCATGACCTGCTCCGCTCGGTCGGCGACCTCACCACGACGGAAGCGATGGCCCGCGGCGCCGCGCCGCAGGATCTCGAAGCGCTCGAGGTGTCGCGCCGGGCGATCCGGGTGCGCATCGCTGGTGAGCAGCGCTGGCTCGCGATCGAAGACGCCGGCCGTGTGCGCGACGCCCTCGGCGCCGCCGTGCCGGTAGGAGTCCCCGAGGCGTTCACCGAGCCGGTCAAGGACCCGCTCCGCGATCTCGTGTCGCGCTATGCCCGCACCCACGGCCCCTTCCACCCGCAGGATGTCGCGTCCAGGCTCGGCCTGGGGGTGGCCGTTGTCCATGCCGCGCTCGCGCGGTTGGCGGCGGCCGGCCGGCTGGTACAGGGTGAGTTCCGCCCTGAAGGGGTCGGTACGGAATGGTGCGACGCCGAGGTGCTGCGCGCGATCCGGCGCCGGTCGCTGGCCGCACTGCGCCGCGAGGTCGAGCCGGTGCCTGCGGTAGCGCTCGCCCGGTTCATCCCCACCTGGCAGGGCGTCGCCGGACATGGCGCCCGCGGCGCCCGCGGCATCGACGGGCTGGCGCGCGTCATCGAGCAACTGGCCGGCGTGCCGCTGCCAGCATCGGCACTCGAGACACTCGTGCTGCCCAGCCGGGTCGTCGGCTACTCACCCGCCCTGCTCGACGAACTGACCCTCTCGGGCGAGGTGCTCTGGACGGGCGCCGGCTCGCTCGCCGGTGCGGACGGCTGGCTGGTGCTCAGCCCCGCCGAGGCGGCCCCGGTCCTTTTGCCGCCACCCGACGAGGTGCCCGGACAGCTTCCGGAGGCGATCCTGCATGCGCTGGCCGGTGACCAGGCGATGTTCTTCCGCGCCCTCGCCGATCGAGCCGTCGGCGGCACTACCGACGATGACATGACCCACGCTGTGTGGGACCTGGTGTGGGGCGGCTGGCTCACGAACGACACGCTCGCGCCGGTGCGCACACTGCTCGGCTCAGGCGGTCGCACCGCGCATGCCCGCAAGGCCCGGCCCCCTCGGACCCGATTCGGGCGCTACGGCGGCCTGGCCGGCGTGCCGACCTCGACAGCGACCCGCTCGGTTCCGTTCGCGATGGCCGGCCGCTGGTCAGCCGTCCCGGCCCGGGACCTCGACCTGACCCGCCGGGCCATCGCGGCTGCCGACATCCTGCTGGACCGCTACGGCCTGGTCACACGCGGCAGCGTTGCGGGCGAACGGGTCACCGGCGGCTTTGCCGCGGTCTATCCCGTTCTCAAGGCAGCCGAGGAGGCCGGCCGTACCCGCCGCGGCTATTTCGTGGAGGGGCTCGGCGCAGCTCAGTTCGCGCTGCCCGGCGCGGTCGACCGGCTGCGGGCCGAAGCCCGACCGGACGACGTGCGTGAGCCCACCCCCACCCTCGTCCTGGCGGCGACCGACCCGGCCAACCCGTACGGCGCGGCGCTGCAGTGGCCGGTGGCACCCGCACCCGAGGGTGGTCGTCGAGGCCACCAGCCGGCCCGCAAGGCCGGTGCCCTCGTCGTGCTGGTCGACGGCGAGTGCGTGATCTACGTCGAGCGCGGCGGGCGCACGCTGCTGTCGTTCAGCGCCGATCCCGCCGTGTTGCAGCCGGGTGCCGATGCCCTCGCCCTCGCGGTCCGCGACGGCGCTCTGGGCAAACTGCAGGTCGAGCGGGCTGACGGCGCGCCGGTCACGGCTTCGGCACTGGGCGCGGCTCTCGAGTCAGCCGGGTTCCGCCCCACGCCGCGAGGCCTGCGGCTGCGAGGCTGACCGCCCGTGCCCGAGGGCGACACCGTCTGGCTCACCGCGCACCGGCTCCACCAAGCCCTGGCCGGGCGCGAGCTGACCCTCTTCGATCTGCGGGTGCCGCAGCTCGCGACCGCCGACCTGCGAGGTCACCGCGTCGACCAGGTGCTGGCGCGGGGCAAGCACCTGCTGATGCGGATCGACGGCGACCTGACGCTGCACTCACACCTGAAGATGGACGGCTCGTGGTACGTCACGCACGCAGGCCATCCCCCGCGGCGATTCGCCGAGCACCACATCCGGGCTCAGCTGGGCAATGCCGAGTGGTGGGTGACCGGGTACCGGGTGCACGACCTGCGCATCGTGGCCAGACGCGACGAGGCCGAGTTGGTGGGACATCTGGGCCCGGACCTGCTCGGCCCGGACTGGGATCTCGATGAGGCGCTGCGCCGATTGTCGTCCACCCCGGACGCGCCGCTCGGCGAAGCATTGCTCGACCAGCGCAACCTGGCGGGGATCGGCAACCTGTACAAGTCGGAGGCGCTGTTCGTCGAGCGGGTGCACCCGTGGGCACCGGTGGCCGCCGTACCCGACCTGGCCCGGCTCGTCCGCACCGCGCAGAAGCTGATGCGCGCCAACCGCGACCATCCCGAACAGTCGACCACCGGGCTGCTGGGGCGGGGGCGCGAGCATTGGGTGTACGGGCGCAAGGGCGAGGCATGTCTGCGCTGCGGCACTCCGGTACGCCGGGCCGACCAGGGGACACCACCGATGCAGCGCAGCACGTACTGGTGCCCGCGCTGCCAACCGGCGCTACCCGGGTACCCCGCGCCCGTCGAGTGACCCGGCGCTCGACGGAAGGCCTGCGAGCAACAGGGCGACGTCGGCCGCGACGACGCTCGGCCCCGCGGGGCTGACCAGGTACGAGGCAAGCAGGCGCAGCACGGTGTCGGCACCGCGCCGGCCGTGATGGTGCAGTTTGGCGGCGACGGCCTCGCGGGCGATGCGCCAGCCGTCAGCGGAGAGGTCGATGGCCGCCAGGCGTGCCAGGACGCCGGGCTCGAGCCGTGCCACGGCGCGCACCCCGGGATGTGTGGACAGGCGGCGTGCCACGGTCTCGAGCGCGTCGGCGAGCGGCAGTTCGCGCGTCTCGCCCACCAGTCGCTCGACCTCGGCGACGACGAGGGCCGACAGGACGGCCTCGCGGGTGCGGAAGTGGTTGTAGAGCGTCGCCTTGGCGACGCCGCCCGCCGCCGCGACCTGGGCCATGGTGATGCGCGGGCCACTGACCTCGACAGCACGCCCGGCACCGTCGAGCAGGGCCGCTCGGGTGCGGTCCATCGCGTTACCTGCGCGGGTGCGCGTGCCGGTTACGCGCACGGGCGCTGCGGACGGGTCGGCGGCAGTTGCGACCGGTGCGGAGTTCGAGGCCGTCACATCCGCGGTGGGCAGGAACAGGGTGTCGAAGAGCGGGTCCCGGCTCATGCGCCGGACGCTAACCCCGCGCTGCGGCGGTTCCTGCGCAGGCGCGCGGCAACCCGGCCGAATGTGGGGCCGGTGGGACGGGTGTGACTGAATTGGTGCGGATCAGGCGGCGACCGTAGGCAGCGCGCGCATCCGCGCCCCACTGCCGACCGAGGCGGTGGTCGTGCGGTTCATGCCCGCCGGCATTGCGGCGACCCTGTTGGTCAGGGCCAGCTTCTCGTCGCGGTGCAGCACCGTCGCCACCTCGGAAAACAATTCGGACAGCTCGACGTCGAGGGCGCCGCAGATCGCGGCGAGCAGCTCGGACGACGCTTCCTTCTGGCCGCGCTCGACCTCGGAGAGGTAGCCCAGGCTGACCCGGGCGCTGCTCGAGACCTCACGCAGCGTGCGCCGCTGCCGGAGGCGCACCGAGCGCAGGGTGTCGCCGACGACTTCGCGCAACACTGGCATCGGGAGACCCTTCTGACGATGGTATGGGGGCAACGGCATCAGTCCTTGTCACCGTACCGGCCGGATCTGACCTCGCACCGCTGAAGCGGGAACGTCCGCTCAAGGCGAACAACGCCCGAACGGGCCTCCGGATTCCCGAGGGTCAGCGCGCGAGCGCCCGGGGCGACGTGCGACGCAGCCGCACCGCCCGCGCGACGTAATCCGCCCCGGTGGCCAGCGCGACGACCACGGCCACCACCATGATCACCGTCGCGATCGTGTGCAGCCACCCCGACAGCGGCAGCACGTAGAGGCCGATGGCGACGCCCTGCAGGAACGTCTTGACCTTGCCGCCGCGGCTGGCCGGGATGACGCCGTGCCGGATCACCCAGAACCGCAGGACCGTCACGCCGACCTCGCGGACGAGGACGAGGACGGTGACCCACCACCACAGATCGTGCAGCAACGAGAGGCCGACGAGCGCCGCGCCGACCAGCGCCTTGTCGGCGATCGGATCGGCCAGCTTCCCGAATTCGGTGACCAGACCGCGCCGCCGCGCGATGTCGCCGTCCAACCGGTCGGTGACCGACGCGACTGCGAACACTGCCCAGGCGGCGATACGCCAGTTCGTGTCGTGACCGCTGCCGTGGAAAAGCGCGACCACGAACACCGGCACCAGCGCGAGCCGGAAGACGGTGAGACCGTTCGCGATGTTCCAGGCCGACGCCGGGCTCGGCGGGTCGGCAATGGGGTCGCCCGCGAAGGCCTGCGGTACCCGCTCAGCCTTCACCACGCGCCGGCTACTGGTTCGGCAGTGAGATCGACACCCTCACTCGCGATGACCAACGCCGCGACGATCGAGCCGCGGGGCAGCTCGGCGGCGCCGTCACCGACGAGGTAGGTGACCCCGTCCACGTCCGGGCCCTGGTGCGCGGCGCGTCCGGAGCACTCGTCGCCGGCCTGCTCGACGAGCACCTCGACGGTCGTACCGATCCGGTCCTCGGCCCGCTGGGCCATCAGCTCCTCGGCCAGGGCCGACACCCGCGCGACCCGGCCCTCGATCTCGTCTGCGTCGAGCTTGCCGTCGAACCCGGCAGCCTCGGTGCCCTCCTCGTCGGAGTACCCGAAGACACCGATGACGTCGAGACGCGCCTCGGCGAGGAACCGCTCGAGCTCGGCCAGGTCGCCCTCGGACTCGCCGGGGAACCCGACGATCACATTGCTGCGCGCGCCGGCCTCTGGTGCGAGGGCCCGGGCCCGTCCGAGGATGTCGAGAAACGACTCGGTCGAGCCGAACCGCTTCATGCGCCGAAGCACCGCCGCGCTGGCGTGCTGGAAGGACAGGTCGAAATAGGGCGCGACCGCAGGCGTCGTCGCGATCGCCTCGAGCAAGGACGGCCGCAGCTCGGCCGGCTGCAGGTAGGACACCCGGATCCGCTTGACGCCCTCGACCTCGCCGAGGCGCACCAGCAGCTTCTCGAGCGCTCGCAGGTCACCGAGGTCCTTGCCGTACGAGGTGGAGTTCTCACTGACCAGCACCAGCTCCCGCACGCCGGTCGATGCAAGCCACGCGGCCTCGGCGACGAGTTCGTCGGGCTGCCGCGAGACGAACGAGCCGCGGAACGACGGGATCGCGCAGAACGTGCAGCGCCGATCGCACCCGGAGGCGAGCTTGAGGTACGCGGTGGGCGAGTCGTCCAGCCGGACGCGCGGCGAGGCCGTCGGCAGCCAGGCGTGCCCGGGCACGGCGACCTCGGCGACGGCCGCCGGCCGGTGCGCAGGCGTGACGGGCAGCAGGGCGCGGCGGTCGCGCGGCCGGTGCGCCGCGACCGAGCGGCCCGCGGCGACGTCGTCGAGACGCGCGACGACGTCCGCGTAGGAGTCGAAGCCGAGCACGGCGGCGGCCTCGGGAAGTGAGGCCGCCAGTTCGTCCCCGTAGCGCTCGGCGAGACACCCGACGGCGACGACCTTCTTGCCGGAATCGGCAGCGGCCAGCAAGGTGTCGATCGAGTCCTTCTTCGCCGAGTCGATGAAGCCGCAGGTGTTGACCACCACGACGGCGGCGTCGTCGCCGTCGGTGAGCGCCCAGCCGCTGGACGCCAGTCGGCCGGCGAGCTCCTCGGAGTCCACCTCGTTTCGGGCGCAGCCCAACGTCACCAGGGACACGGTGCGGGGCGCGGACGACACGAATGCAGATTACCCGCGGGGCGGGTGGCGGCCGGACGCCCGAGCGCCACCGGATACGGTGCTGACCCATGTCCGTCGCAGATGTCTCGGAGCTGGTGGTGCGGCGCGCCCGGACGCCCGACGTCCCGGCAATGAAGGCGATCATCGACGCCTACGCGGGGTCCGGTCGCAAGATGTTGGGGAAGGAACTGGTCGCGCTCTACGAGGACGTCCAGGACTTCGTGGTCGCCGAACTGCGCGGTGACGTGGTGGGTCTGGGTGCGCTGCACGTGCTGTGGGCCGATCTCGGCGAGATCCGTACCCTCGCCGTGCACGCGGAGCACCGTGACCGCCGGATCGGCGCGGCGATCCTGGACGAGCTGATCCTCACGGCGCGACGCCTGGGGCTCGGCCGGTTGTTCGCGTTGACGTTCCACACCGCGTTCTTCGAGCGAGCCGGTTTCGTCGAGATCGACGGCACTCCGGTCGACCCCGACACCTACGACGCGCTGCGCCGGTCGTTCGACCCCGGTGTCGCCGAGTTCCTCGGCCTGGAGTACGTCAAGCCGAACACGCTCGGCAACACCCGGATGCTGCTCCAGCTCTAGTTGACCTTGACCGGCGCGCCTCCGCCGGTAGCCGCCGTTGCCTGCTTAACCTCGACGCAACGGAGGTGATCATCGTGACCACAGCAGATCGTGTCGACGCGATCAAGTACCGCTCCTGGGTGCCGGGGACCGTGGTCCTCGATGACGAGTACATCGGCAAGCACCGCAGGCCCGGGTTTCGGCTCTTCTCGCTTCGGGCGATGCTGCACGTCGCCCGCCACCGGCAGCTCTGAGGCGTTCCCCCTCTCAGACGGCGTCGGCCGCGTACCCCGGGCCGTCGGCGGGGTCGTCGTCCTCCGATGCCACCAGGTCGTCGGCCGACCCGCCGTTGCGCAGCGTGTAGAGCAGCCCGGCCAGCTCGTCGGGCTGCACCAGCACCTCGCGGGCCTTCGACCCCTCGGACGGGCCGACGATGCTGCGCGACTCCATGAGGTCCATCAGCCTTCCCGCCTTCGCGAACCCCACCCGCAGCTTGCGCTGCAGCATCGAGGTCGAGCCGAACTGCGTCGACACGACCAGCTCGACGGCCGAGAGGAACAGGTCGAGGTCGTCACCGATGTCCTCGTCGATGTCCTTCTTCGCAGCCACGGGCGCGGTGACGTCGTCGCGGTAGACCGGCTGCAGCTGTTGCTTGCAGTGGTCGACGATCGAGTGGATCTCGGCGTCGGTGACGTACGCACCTTGCAGCCGGGCCGGCTTGGACGCACCCATCGGCAGGAACAGCGCGTCGCCCTTGCCGAGCAGCTTCTCGGCGCCCGGCTGGTCGAGGATGACGCGCGAGTCGGCGAGCGACGAGGTCTTGAAGCCCAGCCGTGACGGCACGTTGGCCTTGATCAACCCGGTCACGACGTCGACGGACGGCCGCTGCGTGGCGATCACGAGGTGGATACCGGCTGCGCGCGCGAGCTGGGTGATGCGCACGACGCAGTCCTCGACGTCGCGAGGCGCGACCATCATCAGGTCGGAGAGCTCGTCGACGATCACCAGCAGGTACGGGTAGGCGCTGTACACCCGTTCCGATCCCGGCGGTGCGACCAGCTCGCCGCTTTGCACCTTGCGGTTGAAGTCGTCGATGTGCCGCACGCCGGAGGACTCCATGTCCTCGTAGCGCATGTCCATCTCGCGCACGACCCACTGCAACGCGTCCGCAGCCTTCTTCGGGTTGGTGATCACCGGCGTCACCAGGTGCGGGATGCCCTGATAGCCGGCGAACTCGACCCGCTTCGGATCGATGAGCACCATGCGCACCTGGTCGGGCGTCGCGCGGGTGAGGATCGAGAGGATCAGTGTGTTGATGCAGCTCGACTTGCCCGCTCCGGTGGCGCCGGCGACGAGCAGGTGCGGCATCTTCGTCAAGTTCGCGACGATGAAGCCACCCTCGACGTCCTTGCCGAGCGCGACGAGCATCGGGTGCTGATCACGCTGCGCGACCGGCGAGCGCAGCACGTCACCGAGCATGACGATCTCGGGGTCGGCGTTCGGGATCTCGACGCCGACGGCGCTCTTGCCGGGAATGGGGCTGAGGATGCGTACCTCGGCGCTCTTGACCGCGTACGCGATGTTGCGGGTCAGGTTGGTGATGCGCTCCACCTTCACGCCCGGGCCGAGCTCGACCTCATAGCGAGTGACGGTCGGGCCACGGCTGAAACCGGTGACGCGGCAATCGACATCGAACTCGCCGAAGACCTGCTGCAGCGCGGCGATCACCTCGTCGTTGGCCTTGGTGTGCTCGAGGTGCGGGCTGCCGGCGGCAAGGTCCGCGAGCGAAGGCAGCGTGTACATGCCAGCGCCGTTGCTGAGCTCGAGCTGCACCGGCCGGGTGATCGGCGGCAGCGCCTCCTCGAGCTTCGGGGTGCGCGGCTTGCGTGGCTTCGGCACACCCGGCTCCGCGACGAGCGTCGGATCGCCGGCGCCGGCCGACGTGACGTCGGACAGATCGGTGGTGGCCTCGTTCGGTTCGGGCGCCTTGGTGCGCCGCCGCCGCGGTGGCGCGACGACCTCTTCGGCCGGCACTGCGTCGCCGTGCTGCGAGGAGAACAGGTCGCGGACGTACGCCACCAGCGCGCTGATCGGGGTTGCCGTGACGACGAGGATGCCGAACCCGCCCAGGACGAGAAGCACGGGAACGGTGACCGGCGCGGAGATGCCGCGCGACAGCGGTCCTGCCGCCAGGCCACCGACGAACCCGCCGGCGCTCTCCCGGGCGCTGCCGTGCGGCGAGCCGGCCCAGAGGTGGAACAGGCCGAGGACGGACAGGGCGAGCGCGACCGACCCCACCACGACGCGACCCCGCGCCTCGGGCTCGGGCGACTGACGCAGCATGTGCGCGCCGGCCGCGGCCAGGACCACGGGAAGCAGCACCGCACCGTTGCCGATCAGGACCCGGCAGAACGTCTCGATGAACCGGCCCACCGGGCCGGCCGCGTGGAACCAGATCGCTATGGCGGCGATGAGCCCGAATGCGAGCACGCCGAGCGCGGCGCCGTCGCGACGGTGCTCGGGTTCGAGGTCACGTGCGCTTGCGGCGCTGCGCCCGGCGGCGCGGAACAGGCTGCCGATCAGTCGCGCGATCGCGCGCCACACGGCCGCGAGCCCTGAGCCGAGCGCATGCAGCGGCGCGCTGCGCCGGGGGGGCCGCTTCTTGCCGCGGGACCCGGTCGAGCGGGCCGGCGGACGGGTGCGTGTTCCGGATGCTCCTGCCACCGAGCAACCGTAACGCTGAACTCGAACGTTACCCGGGACCTAGGCCGTGCGACACGGCAGCCGCGATCCGGCCGGCACTCACAGCCCGGCGGCGGACAGATCCGCACGCAGGTGGCTCAGTTCGTGGTCGGTGGCGTCGACCAGCGGCAGCCGCACCCCACCGGCGTCGAGCCCGCGCAACCGCAGGCCGGCCTTGACCAGGATGGTGCCCTGGGTGCGGAAGATACCGGTGTAGATCGGCAGCAGCTGGCGGTGCAGGCGCCTCGCCGTGTCGACGTCGCCGCGCTCGAAGGCCTCGATCAGTGCCTTGGTGCCCCGGCCGGAGAAGTGCGTCGAGGTACCGACCACACCCACACCGCCCACGGACAGCAACGGCAGGGTCACGCCGTCGTCGCCGGCGTAATACGCCAGGTCCGTCTCGGCCAGCACGCGCGAACTCGCGACGAGATCGCCCTTCGCGTCCTTCACCCCGACGATGCGCTCGTGCTCGGCCAGCGCGATCAAGGTCTCGGTCGCGATCGGCGTCGCCGTCCGGCCCGGGATGTCGTAGAGCAGCACGGCCAACTCGGTCGCGTCCGCGACGGCGCGGAAGTGCTGGCGAAGGCCCTCCTGCGGCGGCTTGGAGTAGTAAGGCGTGACGACCAGCAACCCGTCCGCACCGGCCTTTGCGGCCTGCTCTGCCAGGTGCACGGTGTGCACCGTGTCGAACGTCCCGACACCGGCCACGACGTGCGCGCGGTCGCCGACCGCGTCCTTCACCGCCCGGATCAGTTCGGCTTTCTCGCCGTCAGTGGTGGTCGGTGACTCGCCGGTCGTCCCGTTGACGACCAGGCCGTCGTTGGCCTGCTCGTCGACGAGGTAGGTGGCGAGCGCGGCGGCCTTGTCGAGGTCGAGACCACCTGCGACGTCGAACGGCGTCACCATCGCGGTGAGCAGCCGGCCGAAGGGGCGACGGGCATCGGCGGACGCTGGCATGGCCTTAACGCTACCGCCGAGGTCGTCCGGAAATCGGGATCAGCCCTCGGCGACGAAGGGGCTCGAGGCCACCTCGGTGCCGTCGGCGAGCGTGGCGATCTCGAAGTCGGCGAAGGCGTTCGGGGCGACCCGGTTCAGTTCGCGCAGGCAGGCAATGGCCAGTGCCCGGATCTCGATGTCGGCGTGCTCGGACGCGCGCATCGCGATGAAGTGCCGCCACGCCCGATAGTTACCGGTGACGACGATGCGGGTCTCGGTGGCGTTGGGCAGCAGCGCGCGGGCGGCCTGTCGCGCTTGCTTGCGGCGCAGCGTTGCGTGCTCGACATCGGCGAACTTCTTCTCCAGGCCCTCGAGCAGCTCGGTGTACGCCGTCACGGCCGCCTCGCTCGCGGCGAGGAACTTGGCGTGCAGTTCGGGGTCGTCGGCGATGACATCGGGCTCGACCATCGCGGCATTGCGCTCGGGCACGTAGCGCTGCGAGAGCTGCGAATAGCTGAAATGCCGGTGCCGGATGAGTTCGTGTGTGAGTGATCGGGAGATGCCGGTCAGGTAGAACGTGACCGAGCCGTGCTCGAGCACGGACAGGTGACCCACTTCGAGGATGTGCTTCAGGTAGCCGGCGTTGGTCGCCGTCGCGGGATTCGGCTTCGTCCACGACTGGTAGCACGCCCGCCCGGCGAACTCCGCGAGTGCCTGGCCACCGTCCGCATCGGTGTCCCAGGGCACGTCCTCGGGAGCCTCGAAGTGCGTCCAGGCGACGGCCTGCACCTTCAGCGGGACGATCTCGGGCACGGTGTGCCTCCACCATGGGTCGGTCGACGGGAGCCTCAGCGTAACCGCCGCGCCAGGCCGGACCGGCGCGCCACACCCGAGGCCGGCACGCTGCCGCCAGCCAGCATTTCACCGCCGACAGCAACCTGCTGTTGCGGTGACATCATTATGCTGTCATAGTGATGCCATGCGAGTCGACGAGTACGTGGAACAGGTGCGCCGCCAGCTGGCCGCAGCTGCGGCCCTGGGGGACGAGGAGGTGCAGCGGGTCGCCGTCGCGCTGGCGGAATCGGCAGTTCCGGCCGTCCGCCTGGCGCTGATGGCCGCGCTCGCCGAAGCGGCTGACGAGATCACCGACCTGCTCGTCGACTACCCGCTGTCGCCTGCCGTGTCCGTGCGCCTCGACGGCGACTTCATCCGGACCGAGGTGCAGGGCCGGGCGGCCGAGGCGGAACCCGCGGCGGCCGACGACGGCGAAGCCAGCGCCCGAATCTCGTTGCGGCTCACCGACGCGCTCAAGGCACAGATCGACGCGGCCGCGGCTCGCGACGGGGTCTCGGTCAACACCTGGCTCATGCGGGCCGCGACAGCCGCCGTCGCCGGGCCGCGCCCCACCTGGACAGCGGGGGGCACAGCCACCCACCGGATCTCCGGCTACATCAACGGATAGGACCCGACATGACCAGCAGGACGTTCCCTCTCACCGCTCCGATCCGGCTGGTCGGCCGCATCGCGCACGGATCCTTCACCGTGCACGCCGTCGCCGACACGACGCAGGCCCGGGTCGAGATCACCGCGCGCGGTGACCAGCGGGTGCTCGAGCATGCCGCCGTCGAACTGCACGGGTGCACGCTCGAGGTCACCCTGCCGCGACAGGGCGGCATCTTCGACCTGCCCCTGCTCAGCCGTGGACTCGCACGCGACGAGGTCGACGTGGTCGTGACCGTGCCGACCGGGACGGCGACCCGGATCAGCACGTACACGGCGCCGGTCCGGATCGAGGGCACCATCGGCGACTCCGATGTTGCGACCGGCGCCGCCGACGTCGAGATCGGCGCGGTCGAGGGCGATCTGCGGCTGCGGTACGGCAGCGGTACCGCCGAGGTCGGGTCGGTCACCGGTTCGGTGCAGGCGCGCTCGGGCTCAGGCTCGGCGCGGTTCGGCGAGATCGGCGGATCGCTCACGTCCGCGTGCGGCTCGGGCGAGCTCGTCGTGTCGACTGCCCATGGTTCGGTGCGCAGCCGCGCCGGTTCCGGCGGCGCCTCGCTGGGCGCGGTGTTCGGCGACGTCGACCTCGTGAGCGCCTCGGGCGCGGTGTCGATCGGGCTGCCAGGCGGCCGGTCGGCCAAGCTCGAACTGCTCACCGGTTCCGGGCGCGTCGACAGCGACCTGCCGGTCGAGCCCACCGCGACCAACGCGGGTCGTCCCATCACCGTGCGGGTACGCACGGGCAGTGGTGACATCCGCCTGGTACGCGCGGTGCACGCCGCCTGATCAGCCGTGTTGCTTCACCGCGGCGTCGAGTTCGGCCGCGAGGTCGCCGCGCGGTGCCACCTCGACATCTGACAACCCCAGCCAACCGGCCGTCAGGACCAGCTCGGCGGCGAGTTCCTCGGCCACGTAGTACGGGTCGGCGCCGTCCTCGACGAACGCAGCCTGCACGCGCAGAACACCGGCCTGGCGATCGGACTTGAGATCGACCCGCGCCACCAATGCGTCGCCCAGCAGGAACGGCAGTACGTAGTAGCCGTGCACCCGCTTGGCTGCCGGGGTGTAGATCTCGATGCGGTACCGGAAGCCGAACAGCCGCTCTGCGCGCTCCCGGAACCAGATCAGTGAGTCGAACGGCGAGAGCAGCGCCCGCGCGCTCACCCGCCGTGGCCGCCGAGCGTCCGGCCACAGGTACGCGGGGGGCGTCCAGCCCTGGACGGTGACAGGGACGAGTTCGCCCGCCTCGACCAGCTCGGCGACCCGTTGCTTGGACTCGCTTCGCGGCAGCCGGAAGTAGTCGCCGAGGTCGGGCTCCGTCGCGACGCCGTACGCCCGAGCCGCGATGCGGACGAGCTCACGCTGCGCGTCTTCGGTGCTGGGGGTCGGTACCGCGAGAACCTCCGGCGGGAGCACGCGCTCGGGCAGGTCGTAGAGGCGTTCGAAGTTGACGCGACGCGCGGCGGTGACCCGGCCGGCCCAGAAGAGGTACTCGAGAGCGACCTTGCCGTCGTGCCAGTTCCACATCTCCCCCGGCTTGCGCGCCGGACGCTGAACGCCCGTGTCGCCGGCTCGGATCGGACCCTGTGCCTCGACGAGCTGCATTACGTCGTCGAGCAGGCCCGGATTGTCGCGGGCGACGCGGCGCATCCCGCCCCACGCGTCGGCCTTCGCGCGCTCCATGCGCCAGCGCAACAGCGGCTGCAACGCCACCGGGACGAGCGAGGCCTCGTGCGCCCAGTACTCGAACAGCTCCCTGCGAGGCACCCCGCCCGCTGTGTGCGCGGTGAGCGTGTCGAGCGTCTTGCGCGGGTACGGGCCGAGCCTGGAGAACACCGGCAGGTAGTGGGTGCGGGAGAAGACGTTCACCGAGTCGATCTGCAGGATCGCGAGCCTCTTGATGACGCGGCGGATCGATCGAGCGTCGACGCGGCCGGACGGGCGGCGTTCGGCGAATCCCTGAGCGGCCAGGGCGATGCGCCGGGCCTGCGCGCCGGTGATCCGCTCCACGAAGCGGACTCTAGGGATCTCGTCGGACATCCGCTCCAAAGGCTCCCGTGCAACGATGCAGGGGTGTTCGAGCACCTGTTGCGCACCGTCGGCGACTCGGTCGGCCTCTGGCTGTACGCGATCGCGGGCGCATTGGCGTTCGGCGAGGCGGCGATCCTCGTCGGGTTGGTGCTCCCCGGCGAGACCGCGCTGCTCGTGGCCGGAGTGTTCTGCAACCCCAAGTACGGCCACCTGAACCTGTGGCTGATGATCGCCATCGCGGTGATCGCCGCCATCGTGGGCGACTCGGTCGGCTACGAATTCGGCAGGAAGTTCGGCCCGGGCCTGCGCCGATCGCGCCTCGGCACCTGGGTCGGCGAACGCCGGTGGGCCGCGGTCGACGGGTTCCTGCACAAGCACGGCGGCAAGGCGATCTTCCTCGCCCGCCTGACGGCGCTGCTGCGCGCGCTCATGCCGTCGATCGCGGGCATGGGCGGCATGCACTACCGCACCTTCCTGAAGTGGAACGCCGCCGGCGGCCTCGTCTGGGGCTCCGGTTGCGTGGTGCTCGGCTACGCGTTCGCCTCGGCGTTGAATGTGGTGGGGCAGACGTTGACCTGGGCGCCACTCGCGCTCGTGGGGCTGGCGGCGGTCGGCTACCTCGCGCTGCACCTGCGCCGCCGCCGGCGAGAGCATGACGAGGCGAGCACGTTCGCGGAGTCGGACGCCGCCCGGCACTGACCCGCGACGGCGTGATTAACCTGGCGACATGGCCGATGTGAGCGTTCGTCCCGCCCGAGCGGACGACCTCGCGGAGATCGCCCGGATCCAGGTCGACACCTGGCGGCTCGGCTACCGCGAGATCGTGCCGGCCGTCGTACTCGAGTCGCTTTCCGTCGAGACCGCTACCGACGTGTGGGGCAACGCCGTCACTGCTCCGCCGTCGCCGCGGCATCACGTCCTCGTAGCGCAGGAGCAGGAGTGGCGAGTCGGCTTCGTCGCGCTGGCCCCTGCCGAGGAACTCGAGCCGACAGACCCCGCTGCTGACACCACCGTCGCCATCGGGCCGCTGCTCGTCGAGTCGCGGTGGGGACGACGCGGCCACGGCTCGCGGCTACTCGCTGCAGCGGTCGACCACGCCCGCGCTGACGGCATGACCCGGGCGATCACGTGGATCCCCGAGGCGGATACCGCGTCGCGTGAGTTCTTCGTCTCGGCCGGCTGGGCTCCGGACGGCGTCGGCCGCGCGCTCGACACCGGTGACGGCGAGCTGCGCGAGATCCGGCTGCACGTGTCGCTCGAGGAGGTTGCGTGACGTTCGGCGGGTTCCCGATGACGGCGCTCGACTTCTACGAGGATCTCGAGGCCGACAACACGAAGTCCTTCTGGACGGTCCACAAGCAGGTGTACGACTCCGCAGTCCGCGCGCCCCTCGAGGCACTGGTCGCCGAGGTGGCACCCGAGTTCGGCAGCGCCAAGGTCTTCCGCCCGTACCGCGACGTGCGGTTCGCAAAGGACAAGACGCCGTACAAGACGCATCAGGGGGCATGGTTCGGCGAGTCGTCGGTGTACCTGCAGATCTCCGCCGCCGGGCTCTCGGTGGCGGGCGGGTACTGGGACACGTCATCGGCGCAGGTCGAGCGGCTGCGCCGCGCGATCGCCGACGACGTCGCCGGCCCGGGTCTGGAACGGACGCTCGCAGGGGTACGGAAGGCGGGCTTCGACCTGGGCGGCGAGACGATAAGCCGGGTGCCCTCGGCCTACCCCAAGGACCATCCGCGCGGCGCGTTGCTGCGACACAAGTCGCTGACCGCGCACCGCGACCTCGGCTGTCCGGAGTGGATCGCGACCACACGCGCCAAGGCCGAGATCGTCAAGGCCTGGCGCAAGCTCGCTCCGCTGGTCACGTGGCTGGACACCCACGTCGGTCACGACTGACCGTCGATCGAGCTCGTTTCTTGGTCTCTCATCGTCAGAGATCTAACGTCGTGGCATGGCGGTCGATTCGCCCCGGCGCAGATCCGACGGCATGGTCGTCGCACGGGTGGGCAGGGGGCTCGAGCGTGCCTTCGACGACACGCTCGCCGAGGAGGCGGGCGCAACCCAGGGCCTGCGCCGGCGCGCCGAAAGGGAGATGCTGCGATGACTGTCCAGCTCAACCACACCATCGTCCACGTCCGCGACAAGGACGTCTCGGCTCGCTTCTACACCGAGATCCTGGGCCTGCCAGAGCCGCAGCGTTACGGCCCCTTCGCCGTCGTCACGCTGCCCAACGACGTGTCGCTCGACTTCCTCGACGAGCGCCAGGACATTGCGCCGCAGCACTACGCATTCCTCGTCGACGAGGCGGAGTTCGATGACATCTTCGCGCGAATCGCTCAACGCGGCCTGGACCATTGGGCCGACCCCGGGCACCGGCAAGCGGGTCGGGTCAACCACAACGACGGTGGCCGCGGGGTCTACTGGGCGGACCCCGACGGCCACAATCTGGAGATCATCACCCGTCCGTACGGCAGTGGTTGACCGGGGCCCCTTCGTCGGCCGCCTCGCCTAGCCTTCCGAAGAATGAGGGTGCACGAGTTGTCGCGGGCGCAGGCGCGTCGTGTCGCTGTGCGCGCGCAACGGCTGGACGCCGACAGGCCGGCGGGTCTCCTCGAGCTGGTGCACGACCTGACGCTGCTGCAGAACGACGCGACGGCTGCCGTCGCACCGAGCGCCGAGCTGGTCGCGTGGAGCCGGCTCGGGCCGGCGTACTCATCTGCCGGGTTCGCCGAGGCCCTGCACAACCGGACGCTCATCGAACTTCGCGGGATGATCCGGCCGGGACAGGACCTCGCGCTCTATCGCGCCGAGATGGCGCGGTGGCCCGGTTCCCGCGACGTGCCGGGCTGGCGTCAGGCCCAGGCCGACTGGGTGTCGGCGAACGACGCGTTCCGCCGGTACATCCTCGATCGGCTCGAGGGCGAGGGCCCGCTCACCTCCCGCGACTTCCCCGACGGTGCCGCAATGGTGCCGTGGCGGTCCTCGGGATGGAACGACGACCGCAACGCCGCCATGATGCTCGAGTTCCTGGAGCTGCGGGGCGACGTCGCAGCGGCCGGCCGGCGCGGACGCGACCGGCTGTGGGACCTCGCGCAACGGGTCTACCCCGATGTCGAGGCGGTTCCGCTCGACGAGGCGCTGCGCATCCGCAGCGAGCGCCGGCTGCGTTCCCTCGGCATCGTCCGGCCCCAGGGCCCGGAGTGCCCGGTCGAGCCGATGGACGTGGGCCAGGCCGGTGAGCCCGCGTTCGTCGACGGGGTCAAGGGCGAGTGGCGCGTCGACCCGTCGCTGGTTGACCAGCCCTTCACCGGACGCGCCGCCGTGCTCTCACCGCTCGACCGGCTTGTGTACGACCGCAAGCGCATGAGGGACTTGTTCGAGTTCGACTACCAGCTGGAGATGTACAAGCCCGCGGCACAGCGACGGTGGGGGTATTTCGCGCTGCCGGTCCTGCACGGCGACCGTCTGGTGGGCAAGGTCGACGCCGGTTCGGACCGCAAGGCCGGCGTCCTGCGCGTCCACGCCATTCATGAGGACGTGCCGTTCACCAAGGCGATGACCGCGCAGATGCGTCGCGAGATCAAGGGCTTGGCGCACTGGCTCGAGTTGGACCTTGCCTTACCCGGGTAGCGGCGATCACCTCCAGAAGCATGATCCGGCACCGGCTCACAACTAGAGCGTGTTTGACAAACATCGGGGGGACGCTCACTGGCGATCCTTCCGCGCCTTGCGGGGATGAAGGGATTCACCGCGAGCAAGCATGTCGACGTACTCTGCCAGCTT
>JAVHVN010000009.1:0-30839 GCA_032160545.1 Pseudonocardiales bacterium
TCGGTCACAGCGCACCTCCGTGCCTGAGCTGCCCGAGGTCGAGACCGTCCGGCAGGGCGTGCAGCGCTGGGTCGCCGGGCGCACGATCGCGGGGGTCGAGGTACGTCATCCCCGTGCGGTCCGCCGGCACGTCGCCGGCGCGGACGACCTCGTAGTGCGGTTGGCGGGGCGCACTGTCGTCGAGGCGGCACGGCGGGGCAAGTACCTCTGGTTCCCCCTCTCCGACGCCGGTGGATCGGTCGACACCGCCCTGGTCGGCCACCTGGGCATGAGCGGCCAGCTGCTCGTCCGGCCCCCCGAGGCACCGGAGGAGCGCCACCTGCACGTGCGCATCTGTTTCGCCGACGGCGGTCCCGAGCTGCGCTTCGTCGACCAGCGGACCTTCGGGGGCGTGCTCGTCGACCGGCTCGTCGCGACGCCGGACGGTGCGGACACGGTGCCCGCGCTCATCACGCACATCGCCCGTGACCCGGTCGACCCGCGCTTCGACGATGCCCGCTTCCTCGACCGGCTGCGCAAGCGCGACTCCGCGGTGAAGCGCGCACTGCTCGACCAGACGCTCGTCTCGGGGATCGGCAACATCTACGCCGACGAGTCGCTGTGGCGTGCGAGGCTGCACGGCCAGCGGCCGGCGCGAACGCTGCCCCGGCCGGCGGCAAGCCGTCTGCTCGCCGAGGTCCGGGAGGTGCTCGCCGACGCGCTGCGGGCCGGTGGCACCTCGTTCGACGCCCTGTATGTCGACGTCAACGGCGAAAGCGGTTACTTCGACCGCTCGCTCGCCGTCTACGGCCGCGAGGGCGAGCCGTGCCCGCGATGCGGCACCGCCGTGCGGCGAGTCGCCTTCATGAACCGCTCGAGCTTCTTCTGCCCGCGCTGCCAGCGGCCCCAGAGGGCACCGGCACGGCTCGGTCGTCCGGCAGTTGTTGACCGTTCGTGACCGCAGTGTCACCATTAGGTGACCTGGCGGGACCAGCGCGGGACCACTCCGCGGGCCGACTTTCACTCCGGATGCCGAGTGCACCGGACTGTGGAGAGGCGACCGCAGCCCGCTCCCGCCGCGGTCCACAACTGACAACCTTGTCCGCGCCGGCCGGGATCACACGACACCCGCGCACGCCGGAGCTGACACTCAGGTGAAGTGAAGGGTCGCCCTATGGCACGCGCCTTGCTGGGATACGTCGGCAGCAGCAACGAGCAGGTACTTCTTCTGGAGGTTGCGAAACTACGGCGCAGGATCGCCGAGCTCGAGGCGCAGGTCGCCGAGCTGCGCGAGAGCACGCACGCCGAACTCGATCTCGAACTACACCGAATCGCCGAGGCGGCCGAGCCCGCCCTCGCCTGACCACGGCACGGCCCGGGCCGTGCTGCGCCGCAACCGCCCGCGCCCGAGGTAGGTTCTGCGGGACGACCGTGCGTGCCCGTCGCGTGGCCAGTACGCACGCAATCCGCAGATTCGATTCGGGAGACCCGTGCACCTCAAGTCGCTGACGCTGCGGGGTTTCAAGTCCTTCGCCTCGGCCACCACGCTGCGTTTCGAACCCGGCATCACCGCCGTCGTAGGGCCCAACGGTTCCGGCAAGAGCAACGTCGTCGATGCGATCGCGTGGGTGCTCGGTGAGCAGGGTGCCAAGGCCCTGCGCGGCGGCAAGATGGAGGACGTCATCTTCGCCGGGACGTCCGGCCGCCCGCCGCTCGGACGGGCCGAGGTCACCCTCACCATCGACAACGCCGACGGCGCCTTGCCGATCGAGTACTCCGAGGTCTCCATCACCCGCCGGATGTTCCGCGAGGGCAGCAGCGAGTACGAGATCAACGGCGAGTCCGTCCGCCTGCTCGACATCCAGGAGTTGTTGTCCGACTCCGGCATCGGGCGCGAGATGCACGTGATTGTGGGGCAGGGCCAGCTGGACTCCGTGCTGCAGGCGCGGCCCGAGGACCGCCGCGGCTTCATCGAGGAGGCGGCGGGCGTCCTCAAGCACCGCAAGCGCAAGGAGAAGGCGCTGCGGAAGCTCGAGGCGATGCAGGCGAACCTCACCCGCCTCACCGACCTCACCGCCGAGCTGCGGCGCCAGCTCAAGCCGCTGGGGCGCCAGGCCGAGATCGCCCGGCGCGCGGCCGGGGTCCAGGCCGAGCTGCGCGACTCGCGGCTTCGGCTGCTCGCCGACGACCTCGTCGCCCTGCGCACCGAACTCGCCCGTGAGGTTGCCGACGAGGAGGCGATCCGATCCCGGCGCACCGAGGTCGAGACCGCGCTCGAGCAGGCCCGGTCCCGGGAGGCCCAACTCGAACAGGCGGTCGCCGCCGACGCGCCGCTCGTCGCTCGCACTCAGGAGACCTGGTATCGCCTGTCCGCGCTCGAGGAGCGCTTCCGGGGCACTGCCTCGCTGGCCGGTGAGCGGGCTCGCCACCTGGCTCAGGAGCCGGAGGCCGTGCGTTCTGGCCGCGATCCGGAGGCCATGGAGGCAGAGTCGCAGGAGGTCCGTGCCGAGGAGGCGCGGCTGCAGGGCGAGCTCGCCGACTCGCACGCGACCCTCACCGATGTCGTCGCCACCAGGCAGGAGCTCGAACGGCGCCTGGTCGAGGCCGAGCGGGCGCTGGTGTCCGCGGTCCGGGCGGTGGCCGACCGGCGCGAGGGGCTGGCGAAGCTGGTCGGCCAGGTCAACGCGCTGCGCACCCGCGCGACGGCCGGCGGCGACGAGATCGCCCGGCTCACGACCGCCGCGGGCGAGGCACGCGACCGGGCGGCTCGCGCGGAGGCCGAACTGGCGCGGCTGCGCGGCGAGGTCGGTGCCCTCGACGAGGGCGAACTCGGCCTGGACGAGCGGCACGAGGCAGCGGTGGCCGCCTACGAATCAACCAGCGCGAGGGTGCGTGAACTCGTGGCGGCCGAACGCGAGGCCGAACGCGAGCGCGCCACGTGGGCGGCCCGCGCGGAGGCACTGGCCCTGGGACTCACCCGCAAGGACGGCGCCGGGGCGCTGCTCGCGGCCGGCTCGAAGCTGCCCGGGCTGCTGGGATCGGTGGCGGCACTGCTGAGCGTCGACCCGGGCTACGAGGCGGCGCTCGCAGCCGCACTGGGCACCGTGGCCGACGCCGTCGCCGTCGCCACGCCCTCGGACGCCGTCGCCGCGCTCGAACTGCTCAAGTCCGAGGACGCCGGCCGGGCCGGCCTGCTGATCGGTGGCGCTGCGGTTCCCCCGCGCGAGAGCTGGCCGCAGTTGCCGCATGGTGCCGGCTGGGCCGCCGACCTGGTGCAGGCGCCCGACTCGGTGCGCGGCAGTGTGGCCGCCGCGCTGGATCGGGTCGCCGTGGTCGACGGCCTGGCCGACGCGCACAGCCTGCTCGCCGACCATCCCGAGGTCCGCGCCGTCACCCGCAGCGGCGACGTCCTCGGTGCGCGCTGGAGTGTCGGTGGCTCGGCGTCGGCACCGAGCACCATCGAGATCCGAGCTGCGGTCGACGAGGCGCAGCAGAAGGCCGACGAGGCGGCCGGCCGCCACGAGCGGTTGCATGCTCAGCTCACCGAGTCTCGGCAGCGCGCCGACGAGCTCGAGGCCCAGGTCGCCGTCGCGTTGGCCTGCCTGCACGAGTCCGACGCGCGGCTGTCCGCGGTGGCCGAGCAGCTCGCCGAGCTGGGTCAGGAGGCGCGTTCGGCACACGGCGAGGCCGAGCGTCTCGACGCCGCCCGCGCCCGTGCCGAGGAGGCCCGCGACCGCGATCTCGCCGGGCTCACCGAGCTCGAGGAACGTCTGCACCTCGCCGAGACGCAGGCCGACGAACCGGTCGAACCGTCCACCGAGGAGCGCGACACGGTCCAGGCCGAGGTCGCGCGTGCCCGCCAGGCCGAGATGGAGGCCCGGCTCACGGTGCGCACCGGCGAGGAGCGAGTGCGTGCGGTGTCCGGGCGCGCCGACCAGCTGATGCGGGCCGCCGAGATCGAGCGCGCCGCGCGCCGCCGTCAACAGGAGGCTCGCGAGGCCCGGGCCCGTGGCGCGGTCGTTGCCGCGGCAGTGCGCGACGCCGCGACCGAGGTGCTCGAGCGGGTCGGGCACTCGGTGACTGCGGCGCTGGCCGAGCGGGACGCCGTCCAGCACGCACGGGTTGCGCGTGAGGCCGAATTGCAGACATTGCGGGCCCGCACCCGCGAGCTGGCCGAGGACCTCGCCCGGCTCACCGACGAGGTGCACCGCGACGAGATGCTGCGTGCCGAGCAGCGGCTGCGGATCGAGCAGTTGGAGGCCCGGGCGGCCGAGGAGTACGGCGTCGAGGTCGACGCCCTGATCGCCGAGTACGGCCCCGACCAGCCCTGCCCGCCCAGCTCGGTCGAGACGGCGGAGTACGAGCAGGCTCGTGAGCGCGGCGAGCAGGTGGTCGCGCCGGCACCCGGCCCGTTCCACCGCCCGACACAGGAGAAGCGTGCCGCCCGTGCCGAACGGGACCTCGCGCTGCTCGGCAAGGTCAATCCGCTCGCGCTCGAGGAGTTCGCTGCCCTCGAGGAGCGGCATCAGTTCCTCTCGACCCAGCTCGAGGACCTCAAGGCCACCCGCCGCGACCTGCTGACGGTCGTGAAGGAGGTCGACGAGCGCATCCTCGAGGTCTTCACGAGCGCGTACCACGACGTGGCGCGGGAGTTCGAGATCGTGTTCGCCACGCTGTTCCCCGGCGGCGAGGGGCGGTTGGTGCTCACCGAGCCGGACGACATGCTGATGACCGGCATCGACGTCGAGGCCCGGCCTCCCGGCAAGAAGGTCAAGCGGCTGTCGTTGCTGTCCGGTGGCGAGCGGTCGTTGACCGCCGTGGCGCTCCTGGTGGCGATCTTCCGCGCCCGTCCCAGCCCGTTCTACGTCATGGACGAGGTCGAGGCGGCGCTCGACGACGTGAACCTCGGCCGGCTGATCTCGCTGATCGCCGAGCTGCGGTCGAGCAGCCAGATCATCGTCATCACGCACCAGAAACGCACCATGGAGATCGCCGACGCCCTCTACGGAGTGACCATGCGTGGCGACGGCGTGACCCAGGTGATCAGTCAGCGTCTGCGCGACGCCGAGGGCGAGCCGGTTCCCGCGCCGGGCTGACCGAGAGCGCGGCTGCGGGTCGCCCGGGGGGCTCGGCGGTGTGAAACGGCCGAGGCGATTGGGTTCGTTCCGGCGTGATCGCATACCGTGGAACGGTGACGAAGCCGGGAAAGAACCCTCGACTGCGCCGGTTCTGGGCGCTCGCCGCCCTGGTGACGGGCGCTGGCCTGATGCTCACCGCCTGCGGCGGCAGCAGCTCGGGCGGGACGAAGACCGTCATCGTGACCCAGCCGAACGGCAGCACCTCGGCGGTCACGAGTCCGGCAGCGACGACGCCGACGCCGACACCGACGACCCCGGCGGCCAAGCCGGTGCACGTCTCGGTGAACATCGGCGACGGCGCCGACGTCGGTGTCGGCATGCCGATCATCGCCACCTTCAAGACCAAGATCACCAACGCGGCCGCCTTCGAGGCGGCGACCAAAGTGACGGTCAACGATGCGCCGGCCAACGGTGCCTGGTACTTCGAGTACAGCGACCCGGCGAGCGGGCACGTGATGGAGGGGCACTACCGGCTGCAGAACTACTGGCCCGGTCACGCCAAGATCCACATGGACCTTCCGGTCAAGGGCGTGTCGGCCGGCACGGGCCTGGCGTTCGACAACAGCCTGACGCTCGACTTCACCACCCACGCGGCCAACGTCTCCACCGTCGACAACTCGACGCACAAGTTGACGGTCACGAGCGACGGCAAGGTGTGGGGGACGTTCCCCGTGTCCTTGGGTGCAGCCAACACCCCGACACTGCGTGGCACCAAGGTCATCATGGAGAAGGGCCTCGACATCTCCATGAAGGGGCCGGGCTACTACGACCCGCACGTCAAGTACACCCAGCGGCTCACCTACGGCGGTGAGTACCTGCACGCGGCCCCGTGGAACACCTACAACATCGGGCACGGCATCAACTCCTCCAACGGCTGCACCAACCTCTACACCGCCGACGCGACGAAGCTGTACAGCTTCCTCGGCATCGGCGACGTCGTGCAGTACCCGAACGCGACGGGCCCGAAGATGAACCTCGGCGACGGCTACGGCGACTGGAACGTCACCTGGCCGCTGTGGCAGACCGGCGGCGCGGTCAAGACGCACTGACCCTCGACAGGGATGCGCACCGGCTGCGTTCCGGTTGAGAGGATGAAGCTGTGATCTACCTCTGGGTCGTCCTCGCCGTCGTCGTCGTCGTGGGCCTCGTGCTCACGGTCGCGCTCGTCCTGCCGTCGCGCCGTCGCCGGCCGCTGCCGCCGCCGGTACCCGGCATCGACTACCGGCCGGGCGTCGGTGACGACGCCGAGACGCCTCGAGACACCCCGAAGCAGACGGTCACGACGGTCATCGACCTGCCGGAGAGCGTCGCGCCGCCGGCGCTCGACGTCCCCGAGCCGACGGCCGGCCGGCTGGTGCGGTTGCGGACCCGGCTCGCCGGTTCGCAGTCGACGCTGGGCCGCGGCCTGCTGTCGGTGCTCTCCCGCGAGCGTCTCGACGACGAGGCATGGGACGAGATCGAGGAGGCCCTGCTCACCGCCGATGTCGGGGTACGGCAGACGGCCGAGATCGTCGAGGCGCTGCGCACCCGGACGAAGGTGCTCGCTACCGCATCGCAGGGTGAGTTGCGGGCGCTGCTCGCGGACGAACTCGTCGCCGCGCTGCAGCCCGAGATGGACCGCACGCTGCACACGACGCCGTCCGCCGATCGTCCCGCCGTACTCATGGTCGTGGGCGTCAACGGCACCGGCAAGACGACGACGTGCGGCAAGCTCGCGCGGGTCCTGGTCGCCGACGGCCGCTCGGTGCTGCTCGGCGCGGCCGACACGTTCCGCGCCGCGGCGGCCGACCAGTTGCAGACCTGGGCCTCGCGAGTGGGCGCGGACACGGTGCGCGGCCCTGAGGGCGGCGACCCGGCGAGCGTCGCCTTCGACGCGGTCAAGCGGGGCACCGAGGACAAGGTCGACACGGTCCTCATCGACACCGCCGGCCGGCTGCACACGAAGGTCGGCCTCATGGACGAACTCGGCAAGGTGAAGCGGGTCCTCGAACGCACCGGTCCCGTCGACGAGACGCTGCTCGTCCTCGACGCGACCACCGGGCAGAACGGGCTGACCCAGGCGCGGGTGTTCACCGAGGTCGTCGATGTGACGGGCATCGTGCTCACCAAGCTCGACGGCACCGCCCGCGGCGGGATCGTGCTCAGCGTCCAGCGCGAACTCGGTGTCCCGGTCAAGCTGGTGGGGCTGGGCGAGGGCCCCGACGACCTGGCTCCCTTCGACCCCGAGCAGTTCGTCGACGCCCTGCTCGGCGAGTCGTAGTCACGGTGAAGGCGCTCTACAAGCCAGGGCCGGTCGCCGGCTTCCAACTCACCGACCGTCCCGAGCCCGAGCCGGGCACGGGCGAGGTCAAGATCCGCGTCCTGCGCACCGGCATCTGCGGCACCGATCTGCACATCGAGTCGTGGGACCCCTGGGCGGCAGGCGCGGTCGACGCGCCGCTGATCGCGGGACACGAGTTCTGCGGCGAGGTGGTCGCGGTGGGCAACGGTGTGCGTGACGTCAGGGTGGGTGACCAGGTGTCCGGCGAGGGGCACGTCGTCTGCGGGACGTGCCGAAACTGCCGCGCAGGGCGCCGGCATCTGTGCATCCGGACGTCCAGCGTGGGCGTGAACCGCGACGGCGCCTTCGCCGAGTACGTCCTGCTCCCGGAGTCGAACGTGTGGGTGCACCACGAGCCGGTCGACCCCGACCTGGGGGCGGTGTTCGACCCACTCGGCAATGCGGTGCACACCGCGCTGTCGTTCCCGCTGGTAGGAGAGGACGTGCTCATCACCGGCGCCGGGCCGATCGGCCTGATGGCTGCTCAGATCGCGCGGCACGTCGGCGCCCGGTACGTCGTCATCACCGACGTCAGCGACTACCGCCTCGAGCTCGCGCGGCGGATGGGCGTCGACCTCGCACTCGACGTGTCGCGCGAGTCGGTTGCCGAGGCGCAGCGGCGGCTCGGCATGCTCGAGGGCTTCGACGTCGCGATGGAGATGAGCGGCCACCCGTCCGCCTTGCCGGACGTGCTGGCGAACCTCAACCACGGCGGCCGGATCGCGATGCTGGGGCTGCCGAGCGCACCGATCGAGATCGACTGGAGCAAGATCGTCACGCACATGATCACCATCAGGGGCATCTACGGCCGCGAGATGTTCGAGACCTGGTACGCCATGAGCGCGATGCTGCGGTCGGGCCTCGACGTCGGCGCTGTCATCACCCATCGCTTCCCGGCGAGCCAGTGGCAGAGCGCGTTCGACACCGCGCGCAGTGGGCAGTGCGGCAAGGTCGTCCTCGATTGGGAGTCGGTCTGATGTACGGATCCGTACGCGAGCAACTTCGCCAGACGCTGGACGAGATCCGCGCCGCCGGTCTCTACAAGAACGAGCGGCAACTCGCGTCGCCGCAGTCCGCTCACGTGCGCGCGTCCGGCGCCGAGGTGCTGAACTTCTGCGCGAACAACTACCTCGGGCTAGCCGACCATCCGGAGGTGCTCGCCGCCGCGAAGCAGGCACTCGACGACTGGGGCTTCGGGATGGCGAGCGTCCGCTTCATCTGCGGCACGCAGGAGCAGCACCCTGCTCTCGAGGAGCGGATCTCAGGCTTTCTCGGCACCGACGCGACGATCCTGTACTCCTCGTGCTTCGACGCCAACGGCGGCGTGTTCGAGGTGCTGCTCGACGAGCAGGACGCGGTCATCTCGGACGAGCTGAACCATGCGTCGATCATCGACGGCATCCGGCTGTGCAAGGCGGCCAGGTACCGGTACCGCAACCGCGACATGACCGATCTCGAGGCGCAGTTGCGGGCCGCGGCGTCGTCGCGCCGGCGCCTGGTCGTCACCGACGGCGTGTTCTCGATGGACGGCTACCTCGCCCCGCTGCGGGAGATCTGCGACCTCGCCGAGCGCTACGACGCGATGGTGATGGTGGACGACTCGCACGCCGTCGGTTTCGTCGGCCCGACCGGCGCAGGAACCCCCGAGGCGGCCGGCGTGCAGGGCCGTGTCGACATCGTCTCGGGCACCCTGGGAAAGGCGCTGGGCGGGGCGTCCGGCGGCTACATCTCCGGCCGCGCCGAGATCGTCGAGCTGCTGCGCCAGCGCTCGCGCCCCTACCTCTTCTCCAACGCGGTCGCGCCGTCGGTGGTCGCGGGCTCGATGAAGGCCATCGAGCTGGCGAGCACGAGCGACGAGCAGCGCGCCGCCCTGCGCCGCAACACCGAGCTGTTTCGCCGGCGCATGGTCCAGGAGGGCTTCGACGTCCTGCCGGGTGACCACCCGATCACGCCGGTGATGTTCGGCGACGCGGTCGTGGCTGGGCGCATGGCCGAGGCCATGCTGGCTCACGGCGTCTATGTGATCGCGTTCTCCTATCCCGTCGTCCCGCAGGGCAAGGCACGCATCCGGGTGCAGCTGTCGGCAGCGCACAGCCAGAGCGACGTCGAGACCTGCGTGCGTGCCTTCGTCGCCGCTCGTGCCGAGGTGGCGGGCGACCGGGGCTAGGCCTCTGCGGCATCGGCGGGGGAAGCTACTGAGCGCCCCCACAGATCACCGGCGTGTTGCCGTGCTGTCACGGGCACGACTCTGGCCCGTCACGTTGCGTGAAGGTCAAGCTGTTTGCCTCCGCTCGCCCGCAGCGGGTGAGCTTTGCCACGCGCAACCGGTCGCGTTCGTCCCTTCCGGTAACAGCCGCGAAACATCGAGGAGCGGTTCGCGAAACAGCGGACCGGCAGCCTTCTCGCCAAGTGCGCGACTCCTGCCGCGCCACGGAACGCACGAGGGAGAGCCCCTGTGTCACAGATGCTGCTTGCAGCCGACCCGGTGTCGGTCGACTCCGGCAACACCGCTTGGATCCTTGCTTCGTCGGCGCTCGTGCTCTTGATGACGCCCGGCCTGGCGTTCTTCTACGGCGGCATGGTGCGCGTGAAGAGCGTGCTCAACATGCTGATGATGAACTTCATCTGCATCGCGGTCGTCGGAGTGCTCTGGACCCTGTACGGGTTCTCGTGGGCATTCGGCGGAACGCACTGGAACGGGTTGATCGGCTCGACCAAGAGCTTCTACGGCCTGGGCAACACCGACGTGCTGAGCAGCGTGTGGGGCTTCGGGCCGATCTACAAGATCGGCGAGGCACTGCCCAGCGGCGGCCTCACCGCCGGTGTTCCGGTGCTGGTCTTTGCCATGTTCCAGCTGATGTTCGCGATCATCACGCCCGCGCTGATCTCGGGTGCCATCGCCGAACGTGCCAAGTTCTGGGGCTGGACACTGTTCGTCGCGCTGTGGGTCAGCATCGTCTACTTCCCGGTCGCCAACTGGGTGTTCGGCACGGGCTGGATCTTCAACAAGCTGCGCGCCGAGGACTTCGCCGGTGGTACGGCGGTCCACATCAACGCCGGTGCTGCGGGCCTCGCGCTCGCCATCGTGCTGGGCAAGCGGGTCGGCTGGCGGCGCGATCCGATGAAGCCGCACAACGTCCCGTTCGTCCTGATGGGCGCCTCGTTGCTGTGGTTCGGCTGGTACGGCTTCAACGCCGGTTCCGAGGGCGCCGCCGACGGCGTGGCTGGGCTGGCGTTCACGACCACGACGATCGCGACGTGCGCCGCTGTCATCGGCTGGCTGCTCGTCGAGCAATTTCGTGACGGCAAGCCGACGACACTGGGCGCCGCGTCCGGTGCCGTGGCCGGTCTCGTGGCCATCACCCCGGCGTGCGCGTTCGTCAGCCCGATGGGCGGCATGGCCATCGGTTTCATCGCCGGCGTCCTGTGCGCACTGGCGGTGAGCCTGAAGTACCGCTTCGGCTTCGACGACTCGCTCGACGTCGTCGGCGTGCACCTCGTCGGTGGTCTGACCGGCACCATCCTGATCGGCTTCTTCGGGTTCGACCACGGTGCGCTCGCGGGCGGTGTCGAGGCCAAGCGCGGCCTGTTCTACGGCGGTGATGCGAAGCTGTTGCTGTGTCAGGTCGTTGCGGCCGGTGCGGTCCTCGCGTACTCCTTCACCGTGGCCTTCATCCTGGGCACGGCGATCAAGAAGCTCGGCGGCTTCCGGGTCAGGGAGGACGCCGAGATCAGCGGCATCGACGAGGCGGAACACGCAGAAACGGCGTACAACCTGTCCACGGTCACCGGAGGCGGACCAGCCGGCCTCGCCACCGAAGTCGTCACCGCAGGAAAGGGAGTCTGAGGCATGAAGCAGGTCACCGCAGTCGTCAAGCCTTTCAAGCTGAACGACGTGAAGGCCGCTCTCGAGGTGCTCGGCGTCCACGGACTCACCGTCGGCGAGGTGCAGGGCTACGGCCGTCAGCGCGGGCACACCGAGGTCTACCGTGGTGCGGAGTACACGGTCGACCTGGTGCCGAAGGTGCGCATCGACGTCCTGGTGACGGACGCTGACGCCGCCAAGGTCGTCGACGCGGTCGTCGAGGCGGCCCGCACCGGCAAGATCGGAGACGGCAAGGTATGGGTCACGGCGGTCGAGACGCTGGTCCGGGTGCGAACCGGTGAGCGTGACGCCGACGCCGTCTGATTTCCCAGGCCACGCTCGCGAGACGGGCAGGCCGACACTGAGCGAGGTCCGGGCCGGCGTCCTGCGCCGGCCCGGACTCGTCGGTGTCGAGTTCCGCGTCGCGCTGAGCGACGCCTACGACGACTGGCTCGCGGCGCTGCTGCCGGATCGTCCGGGCGTGGCGCTCGTCGCGGTGGGCGGGCTCGGGCGCGAGGAGCCCGCGCCCTACTCCGACCTCGACCTGGTGCTGCTGCACGATGGCAAGGTGGACGGCCTCACCGAACTCGCCGACTCGCTCTGGTACCCGATCTGGGACGGCGGCATCGGCCTGGACCATTCGGTGCGCACCGCCGACGAGGCGCTGGCGGTCGCGAAGGACGACCTGAAGGCGATGCTGGGGCTGCTGGACGTCCGGCACATCGCCGGGGACGTCGATCTCTGGGGTCCGCTGCGTGGCCGGGTGCTCGACCTCTGGCGGCGTACCGCGCAGAAGCGGTTCAGCGAGCTGCGTGAGCTCAGCGAACAACGCTGGCGGCTGCTCGGCGATGGCGCGTTCCTGCTCGAGCCCAACGTGAAGGACTCCCGCGGCGGGCTGCGCGACGCGCACCTGCTGCACGCGCTCGCGGTGGCGCAGCTCGTCGACTTCCCGCCCGCCGTCCGCGCCGCTTATCCGGTGCTCCTGGACGCGCGCGGCGAACTGCAACGACGCACCGGCCGCGCCGAGGATGTCCTTCGGCTGCAGGAGCAGCCGGGCGTGGCCGAGTCACTCGAGCTCAAGCCCGACGGTGATGCGCCCGCGTCTGACGTGCTGCTCCGGCGCGTCAACGAGGCGGCCCGGACGATCTCGCATTCCGTCGACATCGCGTGGCGCCGGATCGAGTCGACCTCGCGCGGGCGAAGCGGGCGCAGGCTGTTCGGGTCGTCCGCTCCGGTGCGAGTGGGCCTCGCCCGCGGCGTCGTCGCGCACGAGGGGGAGGTCACGCTTGCCCGCGACACCGACCCGCGCACCGACCCTGGGCTGGTGCTTCGTGCCGCGCGTGCTGCCGCCGAGAACGACCTGCCACTCGCCCCGTTCACGCTGAGCCATCTGGGCGAGGCGCCGCCGCTGCCGGTGCCCTGGCCGGCGCAGGCCCGCGAGGACTTCGTCTCGCTCCTCGGCGCGGGATTCCCCGCGGTGCAGGTGCTCGAGTCGCTGGACCTCGCCGGGCTGCTGGAGCCGCTCGTCCCGGAATGGGCCGCCGTTCGGTGCAAGGCGCAGCACAACCCGGTGCACCGGTTCACCGTCGACCGGCATCTGCTCGAGACCGCCGCCGAGGCGGCGGCCCACGCGCAGGAGGTCACCCGGCCCGACCTGCTGCTCGTCGGCGCGCTGCTGCACGACATCGGCAAGGGCTACCCGGGCGATCATTCGATCGTCGGGGCCGAGCACGCGGCGGTCATCGCACAGCGGATGGGCTTCGACGCCGACGACGTCGACCGGATTACGAAGATCGTCCGGCACCACCTGTTACTGCCCGACACCGCGACGCGGCGCGACCTCGAGGATCCCGCCACGATCACCATCGTCACCGACGCGGTCGGTGACTCGGCGGAGCTGCTCGACACGTTGCATTCGCTCACCATCGCCGACGCCGCGGCCACCGGGCCGGCCGTCTGGAGCGACTGGAAGGCGGCCCTGATCACCGACCTGGTGCGGCGCACCCACCTGGTGCTCAAGGGAGCCCCATCACCGGAACTGCCGCCGCTCGACGACGAGCGCGAGGCCATGGCGGCGGCGGGAGAACTCGCGGTTCGCATCCACGACGAGCAGGTCGTCGTCGCAGCGCCGGACACTCCGGGTGTGCTGTACCGGACCGCGGGCGTGCTGGCACTGCACTCGCTGGACGTCCGGTCCGCCTCGATCCGCACCTCCTGCGGAATGGCGGTCAACACCTTCGTGGTCGAGCCGCGCTTCGGGACGCTGCCCGACCCGTCGCTCGTCCGCAACGACCTCGCTCGCGCGCTCGAGGGCAAGCTCGGTCTCGCCGACAAGCTGCAGGCCAAGGAGCGCGCGTACGCGAAGCCGGTGTCCGGCGCCGCAGCGTCACCAGCGGCGCCGCGGCCGACGATCCTGTGGTTCGACGACGAGGCGACCGACGCGACCGTCGTCGAGATCCGCACCCAGGACTCGATCGGGCTGCTGTGCCGGCTCACCGCCGGTCTCGAACGGTGCGGTCTCGACGTCCGCTCCGCGCGAGTCTCCTCGACGGCCGGATCGGTGGTCGACGCGTTCTACGTCACGACCCGTGCCGGCGAGCACGTGCCGCCGGAAACCCGCCGCGCGGTCGAGGCCGAGCTCACGCGTACCTGACGCGATCGGCGTGCTCGGACGAACTCGTTTCCGTCCGGACGAAACAGCCCGGTAATCTTGGCAGCGTCCCCGCGGGCCGATGCCGTCCCGGTCACTTGGCAGCGCAGCCAGGCGTCTTTCCGAGCCGCTCGATCTGCAGGGAGCCCTCGTTGATCCCGTTCTCCGCCGTGCCCGAAGCGCAGGGCCTCTACGACCCGGCCTTCGAGTCCGACGCGTGCGGCGTCGCCTTCGTCGCCCACCTTCACGGGCGGCCCGATCACTCCATCGTCGCGCAGGCCCTCACCGCGCTGCACAACCTCGACCACCGCGGGGCGGCCGGCGCCGAGACGAACTCCGGCGACGGCGCCGGCATCACCGTCCAGATCCCGGACGCGTTCCTGCGCGCCGTCGTCGATTTCGAACTGCCGCAGGCCGGCGAGTACGCGGTCGGCATCGCCTTCCTGCCGGACGACGCCGACCGGGCGCGCCGTGCCGTCGAGCTCGTCGAGCAGGCCGCCGCCGAGGAGTCGCTGACCGTTCTCGGCTGGCGTGACGTCCCGACCGACCCGGCCGGCCTCGGACCGACTGCCCGCAGTGTCATGCCCGCATTCCGCCAGCTCTTCCTGCGCGGCGCGACCGGTGAGAGCGGCATCGCGCTCGAGCGGCGCACGTTCGCCCTGCGCAAGGTCGCCGAGAGCCGCGCCCGCGAGTCGGGCGTGGGGCTGTACTTCCCTTCGCTGTCGCCGCGCACCCTCGTCTACAAGGGGATGCTGACGACCGACCAGCTCGGCTCGTTCTTCCCGGACCTGCGCGACGAGCGCTTCACGAGCGGACTCGCCCTCGTGCACAGCCGGTTCTCCACGAACACGTTCCCGTCGTGGCCGCTCGCGCACCCCTACCGCTACATCGCGCACAACGGCGAGATCAACACCATCCGGGGCAACCGCAACTGGACGATCACGCGCCAGGCGCTGCTCGACTCCGACCTCATCCCGGGCGACCTGCGCCGGCTGTTCCCGATCTGCACACCCGACGCCAGCGACTCGGCGAGCTTCGACGAGGTGCTCGAACTGCTGCACCTCGGCGGCCGCAGCCTGCCGCACGCGGTGCTCATGATGATTCCCGAGGCGTGGGAGAACCACGGCTCGATGGACGCCGCGCGGCGCGACTTCTACGAGTTCCACGCGTCGCTGATGGAGCCGTGGGACGGGCCGGCCTGCGTGAACTTCACCGACGGCACGGTCATCGGCGCGGTGCTCGACCGCAACGGCCTGCGCCCTGGACGCTGGTGGCGCACGTCCGACGACCTGGTCGTGCTGGGCAGCGAGTCCGGCGTGCTCGAACTCGACCCCGCCACGGTCGTCGCGAAGGGCCGGCTGCAGCCCGGCAAGATGTTCCTGGTCGACACGGCGCGCGGCGAGATCCGCTCCGATGCCGACATCAAGGCCGAGCTCGCGACCGAGCACCCGTACGGCGAGTGGCTGCACGCGGGGCTCATGCACCTCGGTGACCTGCCCGCGCGCGAGCACGTCGTGTTCTCGCACGAGTCGGTCACCCGCCGCCAGCAGATCTTCGGCTACACCGAGGAGGAGTTGCGGATCCTGGTCACCCCGATGGCGACGGCCGGCCAGGAGCCGCTCGGGTCGATGGGTACCGACACGCCGGTCGCGGTTCTCTCCCAGCGCCCGCGGCTGCTCTTCGACTACTTCAGCGAGCTGTTCGCGCAGGTCACGAACCCGCCGCTCGACGCGATCCGCGAGGAGATGGTGACCTCGCTCGCCGCGACGATCGGGCCCGAGCAGAACCTGCTGAGGCCCTCAGCCGCGTCGTGCCGGCACATCGTGATCCCACGGCCCGTGATCGACAACGACGAGCTCGCCAAGATCTGGCACGTCAACGCCGACGGCGACATGCCGGGCTTCGACTGCCACCTGATCGACGGCCGGTACCGGGTGCACGGCGGGGGAGAGGCGCTGGCCGCTGCGATCGAACGGGTCCGCCGCGAGTCGTCCGAAGCGGTGGCGGCCGGTGCGCGGATCCTGATCCTGTCCGACCGCAACTGCGACGCCGACCACGCGCCGATCCCGGCGCTGCTGATGACCTCGGCCGTGCACCAGCACCTGATCCGCACCGGCCAGCGGACCCAGGTCGGCCTCGTCGTCGAGACCGGCGAGGCGCGCGAGGTGCACCACGTCTCGCTGCTGGTCGGCTACGGGGCGGCGGCGGTGAACCCGTACCTGGCGTTCGAGACGATCGACGACCTCGTCGCGCGTGGCGCGATCGCCGGCATCAGTGCCGAGAAGGCGGTCGCCAATTACGTCAAGGCGCTGAGCAAGGGCGTCCTCAAGGTGATGTCGAAGATGGGCATCTCGACCATCGCCTCCTACACGGGCGCCCAGGTCTTCGAGGCGTTCGGCCTGGGGAAGGACCTGACGGACGAGTATTTCGGCAGCACGCCGTCGCGTCTCGGCGGTGTCGGGCTCGACGTGCTCGCCGAGGAGGCGGCGGCCCGGCACGCCACGGCGTTCCCGGTCGTCCCCACTGCCCGGGCGCACCGCCGGCTCGACACCGGCGGCGAGTACCAGTGGCGCCGCGAGGGCGAGCTGCACCTGTTCAACCCCGAGACGGTGTTCCTGCTCCAGCACGCCACCCGGCAGCGGCGCTACGAGGTGTTCCGCGAATACACCGACAAGGTGGAGGCTCTCAACCGCGAGGGTGGGACGTTGCGCGGCCTGTTCGAGTTCGCCGGCGGCCGCGCCCCGGTGCCGATCGACGAGGTCGAGCCGGTCGAGTCGATCGTGCGCCGGTTCGCCACCGGTGCGATGTCCTACGGCTCGATCTCGGCCGAGGCGCACGAGACCCTCGCGATCGCGATGAACCGCATCGGCGGCAAGTCCAACTCGGGCGAGGGCGGTGAGGACGCCGAGCGGTACGTCGCCGACGCGAACGGCGACCTGCGCCGCTCCGCGGTGAAGCAGGTCGCCTCGGGCCGCTTCGGCGTCACCAGCCACTATCTCGTCAACGCCGACGACATCCAGATCAAGGTGGCGCAGGGCGCGAAGCCGGGCGAGGGCGGCCAGCTGCCGGGGTACAAGGTCTACCCGTGGATCGCGCGCACCAGGCACTCGACGCCGGGCGTGGGCCTGATCTCGCCGCCACCGCACCACGACATCTATTCGATCGAGGACCTCGCGCAGCTCATCCACGACCTGAAGAACGCCAACGCGCAGGCGCGTGTGCACGTCAAGCTGGTGGCCGAGTCCGGCGTCGGTACCGTCGCCGCGGGCGTCTCGAAGGCGCACGCCGACGTCGTCCTGATCTCCGGCCATGACGGCGGGACGGGCGCGGCGCCGCTGACGTCGCTGAAGCACGCGGGCCTGCCCTGGGAGCTCGGACTGGCCGAGACCCAGCAGACCCTGCTGCTCAACGGTCTGCGCGACCGCATCACCGTCCAGGTCGACGGCGCCATGAAGACCGGCCGTGACGTCGTCGTCGCGGCCCTGCTCGGCGCCGAGGAGTTCGGCTTCGCGACCGCACCGCTCATCGTCTCCGGCTGCGTCATGATGCGGGTCTGCCACCTCGACACCTGCCCGGTCGGCGTCGCGACGCAGAACCCGGTGCTGCGCGAGCGCTTCACCGGCCAGCCGGAGTTCGTCGTCACGTTCTTCGAGTACATCGCCCGGCAGGTGCGCGAGATCCTGGCGTCGCTCGGGTTCCGTTCGCTCGACGAGGCGATCGGGCGCGTCGACGCGCTCGACACCCGCCCCGCAATCGATCACTGGAAGGCGGCGGGACTCGACCTGTCGCCGATCCTCGCGGTGCCCGAGATGCCGTACGGCGACGACCGCAAGAAGGTGCGAGAGCAGGAGCACGGCCTCGACGCCGCTCTCGACAACACTCTGATCCAGCTCTGCGAGGGTGCGCTGCTCGACGGGTCCTCGGTCAAGCTCGAGCTGCCGGTACGCAACGTCAACCGGACGGTCGGCACGATGCTCGGCTCGCTCGTCACTCGGCGCTACGGGGCCGAGGGACTGCCGTCGGGCACGATCGACGTCACGTTCCGGGGATCGGCGGGCCAGTCGTTCGGCGCGTTCCTGCCGAGCGGCATCACCCTGCGGTTGCTCGGCGACACCAACGACTACGTGGGCAAGGGTCTGTCCGGCGGGATCATCGCGGTCCGTCCGGACGAGAGCGCCCGGTTCGACGCGGCGCACAACGTCATCGGCGGCAACGTCATCGGCTACGGCGCGACGAGCGGTGAGATCTACCTGCGCGGGGTGGTCGGCGAGCGGTTCTGCGTGCGCAACTCCGGCGCGACCGTCGTCGCCGAGGCCGTCGGCGACCACGCCCTCGAGTACATGACCGGCGGGGTCGCCGTCATCCTCGGCGCCACCGGCCGCAACGTCGGAGCGGGCATGTCTGGTGGCTACGCGTACGTGCTCGACCTCGAGCCCGGTCTGGTGAACGGCGAGCTCGTCGAGGTGGAGCCGGTGAGCGGCGAGGACGCCGCGCGCGTGCGCGCGATCGTCGAGGCGCACGCCGCGTACACCGATTCGGCCGTGGCCGCCGAACTGCTCGCCGACTGGCCGAGCGCCCTCGAACGGTTCAGCGCGATCGTGCCGCGTGACTTCCGGCGGGTGGTCGAGGCGACCCGTGCTGCGCGCGCGGCCGGTGAGGACGTCGACACCGCTGTGATGTCCGCGGCGCGGGTCTGATCGCTACCGGCCGGTAGCGATGAGTATTCGTACGGGCGCCGCACGAACCCCTACGCTTGACTCGTGAACCGTCGCGCCAAGATCGTCTGCACCCTCGGGCCCGCCACCGACTCGCTCGAACGGTGCCGGGCTCTCGTCGAGGCCGGTATGGACGTCGCACGGCTGAACTTCAGCCACGGCGAGCACGCCGAGCACGGCCGTCGGTTCCGCGAGGTGCGCACCGCCGCCGAGGCGGCCGGGCGCAATGTCGCGGTGCTCGCCGATCTGCAGGGTCCGAAGATCCGGCTCGGGCGCTTCGCCGACGGGCCGGTCGAGTGGGCCACGGGCGAACGCGTCCGGATCACCGTCGAGGACGTCGAGGGCACCCATGACCGGGTCTCGACCACGTACAAGCAGCTCGCCGACGATGTGCGCCCTGGCGACCGGCTGCTCGTGGACGACGGCAATGTGGCGCTCATCGCCGTGGAGGTGGTCGACGGCACCGATGTCGTGTGCGACATCACCGAGGGCGGCATGGTCAGCAACAACAAGGGGTTGTCGCTGCCCGGCGTCGAGGTCAGCGTGCCGGCGATGTCCGACAAGGACGCCGACGATCTCGAGTTCGCCCTGCGTCTCGGCGTCGACTTCGTCGCACTGTCGTTCGTGCGCCAGCCCGAGGACGTCAAGCTGGTGCACCGGGTCATGGACCAGGTCGGCATCCGGCGGCCGGTGATCGCCAAGATCGAGAAGCCCGAGGCGGTCGAGCGGCTCGACGACATCGTGCTCGCCTTCGACGGCGTCATGGTTGCCCGTGGCGACCTCGGCGTCGAGATGCCGCTGGAGCAGGTTCCGGTGGTCCAGAAGCGCGCGATCCAGATCTGCCGGGACAACGCCAAGCCGGTGATCGTCGCGACCCAGATGCTCGAGTCGATGATCACGCACTCACGGCCAACCCGTGCCGAGGCGTCCGACGTCGCCAACGCAGTCATCGACGGCGCCGACGCGGTGATGCTCTCGGGCGAGACGAGCGTGGGCAAGTACCCGATCCAGGCGGTCGCGACGATGAGCCGGATCATCTCCTCGGTCGAGGCATCCGGCACGCAGGTGACCGGCCTGCGGCACGTCCCGCGTACTTCGTCGGGCGCGATCGTCAAGGCCGCGAAGGACATCGGGGACGCGCTCGGCGCGGTCGCGTTGGTGGCCTTCACGCAGACGGGCGACACCGCTCGTCGGCTGTCGCGCCTCCAGCCCGCGCAGCGGATCCTGGTCTTCACCCCCGTCGAGCAGGTGCAGCGGCAACTCGCGCTGCTGTGGGGGGCCGAGGCGCACCTGGTGTGGACGGTGAAGACGACCGACGACATGGTCCGCCAGGTCGACTCCGCATTGCTGAACCGGGGGGTGTGCCGGCCAGGCGATCTCGTCATCGTGGTTGCCGGCACCCCGCCGACTACCCCAGGAGCCACGAACACGATCCGGATCCACCACATCGGCGACGTCCTGCGCCATGACGTCTGAGGCGCGAGCCTCGCGCCACAGTAGCCGTCACAGCAGTCGCCACAGCGGCAACGACGTCGAGGACCTCGGCACCGAGTACCCCGGCAGCGCCACCGAGGACGACTTCGGCCAGGCGGTCGTCGACGACCTGGTCCGGCTGCTCGATCTGGAGCAGATCGAGCAGGACATCTACCGTGGCGTGAGCCCGAAGTCACGGTGGCAACGAGTGTTCGGCGGCCAGGTCGCGGGCCAGGCGCTCGTCGCCGCCGGCCGGACGGTCCCGGGTGAGCGTGCGGTGCACTCGCTGCACTCGTACTTCATCCGTCCCGGCGACCCGTCCGTACCCATCGTGTACGAGGTCGACCGCGTTCGCGACGGACGGTCGTTCACCACGCGACGCGTCGTGGCCGTCCAGCACGGCAAGGCGATCTTCTCGTTGTCCGCGTCGTTCCAGCTGGACCAGCCCGGCGTCGATCACCAGTCCGAGATGCCCGAGGCGCCTGACCCCGAGTCGCTGCCGACGCTCGAGGAGCGGTACGCCGGCTCGCCCGACGCGGCGAGGTTCTTCCGGATGTTCCCGCGCCCGATCGACCTGCGCTACGTCGACGACCCGCCATGGCAGCAGCAGGCGAAGGGTCCGCGCACCGGGTACACGCGGGTGTGGATGCGCGCGAACGGCCGGCTGCCCGACGATCCACTGCTGCACGTCTGTGTGGCGACGTTCGCCTCGGACATGACACTGCTGGACTCCGTGCTCGTGCGGCACGGTCTCGCGCACGGCGTCGACCCGATCTCGATGGCGTCGCTCGACCACGCGATGTGGTTCCAGCGGCCGTTCCGTGCCGACGAGTGGATGCTGTACGTCTCGAAATCACCGACCGCCTCCGGCAGCCGCGGCCTCGCCACCGGCCGGTTCTACGACCAGGCCGGCCGGCACCTGGTGAGCGTCGTGCAGGAGGGCCTGATCAGGGTCGGCGACGGGCACGACGCCACGAGCAGCTGAACGTCACGCCTGCGTGCGCAGCAACTCCCACAGCGCAGCGACGTGCCGGTGCTCCGTCGCCGGCGAACCGACCGCGACCCGCAGTGCCACGTGGCCGTCGACGCTGGTGTGGGTCAGGTAGGCGCGGCCCGAGGCGTTGACGCGCTCCATCAGCGCGCGCGTGGCGTCGTCCCCGGCGCGCAGCCGGAACGTGACGAGTGCGAGCGGGTGCGGGGCGACCAGTTCGAAGCGCTCGTCCGAGCCGACCCACGCGGCGAAGTCCTGGGCCAGGCCGACATGCCGGCGGATGTGCGCGCGCAGACCGTCGGCGCCGTACCACCGGATGACCGCCCAGAGCTTCAGTGCCCGGAACCTGCGACCGAGCGGCACCTGCCAGTCGCGGTAGTCGATCACGGCGCCTGACTCGGTGGCCGCGTTGCGCAGGTACTCGGGCAGGATCGACAGCGCCTCGACGAGAGCACCGCGGTCGGCGACATAGAACGCGTCGCAGTCGAAGTTGGTGAGCAGCCACTTGTGCGGGTTCGTGCAGTAGGAGTCCGCCGCCTCGACGCCGTCGTTGAGCCAGCGCAGTTCGGGGACGACCGCGGCGACCCCGGCCCACGCGGCATCGACGTGCAACCACGCGCCGTGCTCGTGCGCGATCGCGGCCAACTCGGCCACGGGGTCGACGGCCCCGGTTCCCGTGGCGCCCACCGAGGCCACCACCAGCGCGGGCGTCCGGCCCTCGGCGACGTCGCGAGCGATCAGCTCGCGCAGGTGCTCGGGGCGGGCGGACAGGGTGCGCGCATCGACGTCGATCTTGCGCAGCGCGCCGGAGCCGAGACCGGCGATGCGGCACGCCTTCTCGACGGACGAGTGGGTCTGACCCGAGGTGTACACGGCGTAGCGCCCGGAGCCGACGCCGTCGGGCTCGGTGCGCCCGCCACTCACCCGGTGAAGTGCGGCCAGCAGGGCCACCAGCGCGGCGTCCGACGCAGTGCTCTGGATGACCCCGCCACCGCGGCCGTCGCTGCCGTCGCTGCGGAAGCGGTCCGGCAGCCCGAGCAACTCGGCGAACCAGTCCAGCACGTGCGTCTCGAGTTCGGTCGCGGCGGGCGACGTGGCCCAGAGCATGCCCTGCACGCCGAGCCCGCTGGCGAGCAGGTCGCCGAGGATCGCCGGACCCGACGCGTTGGCCGGGAAGTACGCGAAGAACGAGGGATGCTGCCAGTGCGTGATGCCGGGCAGGATCACCTCGTCGAGATCACGCAGCACCGCGTCGAACGGCTCGCCGTGCTCGGGCGGCGCGGCGGGCAGTGCGGCGCGGATCGCACCGGGCTCGACCTGGGCCAGGACCGGAAACGATTCGATGCGCTCGTAGTAGTCGGCGATCCAGTCGACGACTTCGCGGCCGTACCGGCGGAACTCGTCCGGCGTCATGTGTCCGGCCGGCCGGCGCGTGCTCTCCGAAATCTCGTACCCCTCGCTGACGTCTCCCCGCGGCTGGCCGGTCGTGCCGCCGCTCGCGGGGACGGGGCAGTGGTGTGTCGTGCCCTCGGTGGGATTCGAACCCACACTGGCGGTGGTTTGAGCACCGTGACTCTGCCGTTGGTCTACGAGGGCGCCGTCTAGCGAATGGTATCGGCCACTAGGCTGTGGGCTTCGAGCATGCATGCGCCCAGCAGCGAGTGGAGGGACGAGTCGTGGCTTCCGGTACCGCGGACGCGCCCGTGCCCGCGGCGGGGATCCGGGTCGTCATCGCTGAGGACGAAGCGCTCATCCGGCTCGATCTGCGCGAGATGCTCATCGAGGAAGGCTTCGATGTCGTCGGTGAGGCCGCCGACGGGGAGCAGGCCGTGGCGCTGGCCATCGAACTGCACCCGGATCTCGTGATCTGCGACGTCAAGATGCCGAAGATGGACGGCATTGAGGCCGCCGCCCAGATCGCCGGCAAGCGCATCGCTCCGGTGGTCATGCTGACTGCCTTCAGCCAGCGGGACCTCATCGAGCGCGCCCGCGACGCGGGCGCCATGGCCTACCTGGTGAAGCCGTTCCAGAAGCGCGACCTGCTCCCGGCGATCGAGATGGCGACGTCCCGCTTCGCCGAGATCAAGGCACTGGAGTCCGAGGTGTCCGGGCTGCGTGAGCGGCTCGAGGCCCGCAAGCTGATCGAACGGGCCAAGGGGACCCTGATGACCGCCCACGGGATGACCGAGCCTGAGGCGTTCCGATGGATTCAGCGCGCCGCGATGGACAACCGGACCTCGATGCGCGCCGTCGCCGAACTCGTTCTGAGCGGCGACGCCGGGGCGACTACCTGAGCCGCGCTGTCACGGTAACGTGCCGCAATCGGGTCGGTACGAGCCGCTTTGCCCGGCCCGGGGTTGAGATTTGGTCACGACCCTCGAACGGCCCCCTGACATTCGTGCGAACTCGCCGGGTCGTGAGCTAACGTGCGCACGATCACGGGGCGGATCCAGTGCGCCCACGACGTCCTCACAGGAGGCCATTTCAGTGCGAAACCGTACGATTACGACTATCGGGGTACTCGTTACCGCCGCGGCGCTCTCACTTTCGGCGTGCTCGAGCAGCAAGAAGAGCACCGGCGGCGGCCTCAACGGTGGCGGCAGCTCGAGCGGCGCGGCCAGCGGGCAGACCATCAAGATCGGCTTCGAGGGCCCGCTGTCGGGTGACAACGCGCAGCTCGGCATCAACGAGGTCAACGCGGTTCAGCTCGCCGTGGACGAGGCGAACCAGAAGAACACCTTCGGCTTCCAGGTGACGCTGGTGAAGTCCGACGACGTCGGCGACCCCGCGAAGGCCCCGGCCGCAGCCACCACGCTGCAGCAGGACCCGGCCATCCTCGGCGTCATCGGCCCGTCCTTCTCCGGCGCCACCAACGCTGTCGCGGCGTCCTATGATGCGGCCGGCCTCGTGCTGGTCAGCCCGTCGGCCACCAACCCGACGCTGACGAGCAAGGGCTACAAGTCGTTCCACCGCGTCGTTCCGCCCGACTCGCTCGAGGGCAAGGAAGCCGGCGACTGGCTGGCGACCAAGGCGACCAAGACCAAGAAGGTCTTCGTCATCGACGACCTCAGCGACTACGGCAAGGGCGCGGCTGACGCCGTGCAGGCCGAGCTGAAGGTCAAGGGCGTGTCGGTCACCCGCCAGGGTGTCGACGCCAAGACGACGGACTACAGCGTCATCGCTCAGCAGGTGAAGTCCTCCAACGCCGACGCGATCTTCTACGGCGGCTATGACACGCAGGCCGGCCTGCTGGCCAAGGCGCTGAAGACGGCGGGCTACACCGGCCTCACCATGACCGGTAACGGTGGCAAGTCCTCGAAGTTCACCGAGAGCGCGGGCGACGCCGGCAACGGCTGGTACTTCTCGTGTGGCTGCCTCGACGCGACCGTCGCGCCGCAGGCCAAGGCCTTCGCCGACGCGTACAAGGCGAAGTTCAACCAGGACTCGTCGACGTACTCGCCCGAGGCGTACGACGCCACCAACACGCTGCTGACCGCCATCAAGGCCGCTGGTGCGAGCCCGACCCGCCAGGCGGTCTGGGACCAGGTGAACAAGGTGGACTACAAGGGCATCACCACCGAGGTGAAGTTCGAGTCCAACGGTGAGGTCTCGGTCCAGATCATCAACCTGTACCAGCAGACGAACGGCAAGATCGGCCTGGTCGGCGACATCACCAAGAGCTGACGGCACGCTTCTACTGATCGACAGGGCAAGGGACGCCTCGAGTGCGCATCGCATGCGAGGCGTCCCTTGCTCTTTGTCCACACCTCCCCACCGCGTGTGAGGCCGTGAGAGAGTCGGCTCTCGTCAAGAAACGAGAAGGGTTTCATCGGTGAACTGGGTCCATCAGCTTCCGGAACTGATCGTTCTGGGGATCACCCGCGGCTCGATGTACGCACTGATCGCACTGGGGTACACGCTGGTCTACGGCGTGCTGCAACTGATCAACTTCGCGCACAGCGAGGTATTCATGTCCGGTGCGTACGGCAGCTTCCTGGTGATCCAGCAGATCGTCGGCAAGAACGGCGGCCACGAGGGCCCGGCGGTGGTCGTGCTGGTGATCGTCGTCGGCCTGCTGGTCGGCGCGGCGACCGGCTCGGCCGTCGCCTGGTCGCTCGAGCGCGTCGCCTATCGACCATTACGACGACGAGGGGCGCCGAAGCTCGCGTTCCTCATCAGCGCGATCGGTGCCTCGTTCTTCCTCTCCCAGCTCGCCGGCAAGCTCTTCAACCGCTTCCGCGGCAACCCGTTCCCGGTCTACTTCGAGAAGGACCGCAGGCTGTTCTCCATCGGCAGCGCGGACATCTCGGTCTTCCAGGTGGTCATCATCGTGACGGCCGTCGTGATCATGATCATGCTCGACCAGTTGGTGTCGCGGACCAAGCTCGGGCGCAGCATCCGGGCAGTCGCCGAGGACGCTCCCACTGCCGCGTTGATGGGAATCGACATCGACCGGACGATCTCGCGCACCTTCGTCATCGGCGGCGCGCTCGCGGGAGCCGCCGGCTTCCTCTTCGGCACCGCCTTCAGCTTCTTCAACACGATGGGCTTCGAGCAGGGCAACAAGGCGTTCGCGGCCGCCGTGCTCGGCGGCATCGGCAACATCCGCGGCGCCATGATCGGCGGCCTGCTTCTCGGCCTCGCCGAGGCGCTGATCCCGCCGCTCGGCTTCATCGGCATCAAGTGGACCGACGTCGTCGCCTTCGTCGTGCTGGTCGTGATCCTCATCGTCCGCCCGACCGGCATCCTCGGCGAGAAGTTGGGTCGTGCGGCATGAACACCTACGCGCGTTCCGTCCTCGTCAAGCGCCTGATCGGCTGCCTCGCGGGCTCGCTGGTCCTGGCCCTCATGTGGGGGCCGCAGGAGGGCACACCCGAGGACTACGGCTACGCCTTCCACCAGGCGATCCTCCGGCCGCGGGTGTTCACCTTCCTCGCCATCGGCGTGCTCGCGTTCCTCGCGATCACGTTCTGGCCCAAGGTGCGTCCCTACCTCACGCGTCCCGGCATGCCGACCCTGATCGCCGGCGCCGTCAGCGTCATCGCCGCCTACACGCTGCTGAAGTGGTACGACCCGGTGGGCAGCGGCAAGCTGGGTGACGTCGGAAACGCCGTCGCGAACACCTCGGGCATCGGCACGCTCGCGACCTGGTTCTTCGGGTGGCTGCACTGGACGATGTTCGTCGTCGTGGTGGTGGTCGCAGGCGTCGCCATCGCGTTGCAGCACCGGTTGCTGGCTTGGATCGGCACCGGGCTCGCCGTGATCGCGGGGGTCATCTGCGTCGTCGCGAAGCACGAGGTCGCCTCGTTCGACGGTCGCATCGACCACTCGCTCGGTTCCTTCGCCGCGCTCATCGCCTACCTCGCCGTGGCCGTCGCATGTGTCTCCGCGGCGCTCACCCGGCGGCAGGTCGCGGCGACCCGTGAGGCGTTCGACGCGGTCATGGGCTTCCGGCCGGGCCTTCCGCTCGTCGGGCTCGGGGCGGTCCTCGGGCTGTGCGCGTTCACGTTCGTGAGCTGGTTCTCCCCGCTGCGGCTGAACGCCTCGTTCTCCACGACCCATTCGCTGTTCACCGGCACGGGACTGAACACGCTGGCGTCGAACTACCTCAGCTGGCTCGCATGGGCCCTGCTGGCCGTCGCACTCGTGGTCGGGGCGGTGGCGGCGTACCTGCGGATCGCCGCGCTCGGCTGGGTCACGGCTGCACTCGGTGTGCTCGGGGTCGTCCTGACGCTGTTCACGATGTACAAGATCAGTGCCGTGGGCGCCGCTCTGCACGTCGACGCGGCGACCGGGCCATGGCAGAACCTCGGCTCAGGCGGCTGGGTGGCATGCCTGGCCTTCAGCTCGATCGCAGCCGGTGGGTTCGTCGCCGCGACGACGAACCGGATCGAGGAGCGGGCGGCCGAACGCATGCACGCCGGTGCCTCGGACGTGCAGGACGCCCCGCCGGGAACCGGCGCACACGCACGCGCTTCGACGCGCAGCCTGATCCTGGTCGGCGTGGCAATCGCGCTGTTCTTCCCGCCGACGATGACCCAGTTCTGGCAGAAGGTCCTCGTCAGCGAGATCGGCGTGTACGTGCTGCTTGCGATCGGCCTCAACGTCGTGGTCGGGTGGGCCGGCCTGCTCGACCTCGGTTTCATCGCCTTCTACGCCATCGGCTCGTACACGACGGCGTACCTCGTCGGTTCGCTGCCGCACAAGCCGCCGTCCTGGCTGCACATGAGCCCCCTGTGGGCGATCCCGTTCGCGATCGCGGTCTGCCTGCTCGCCGGTCTGGCGCTCGGCGCCCCGACATTGCGACTACGCGGTGACTACCTCGCCATCGTCACCCTCGGTTTCGGCGAGATCATCCGGATCACCGCGATCAACAACCCGGGCAATATCACGAACAGCACTCGGGGTCCGTCGCCCGCCGTGCCGCACCCAGTGATCCATATCGGGCCGATCCATCTGACCTGGGGACTGAACAACCTGCAGTACTGGTACCTGCTGCTCGTCCTCATCGGGATCGTGGTCTTCTTCTTCTACCGGCTCGAGGGTTCCCGGATCGGCCGGGCCTGGGCGGCGATCCGTGAGGACGAGGTGGCGGCGCAGGCCACAGGCATCAACACCAAGCGGGTCAAGCTGCTGGCGTTCGCCATCGGCGCGTCGACCTCGGGTGTCGCCGGCGTGTTCTTCGCGAGCCAGGTCGGCTACTTCAATCCTGACAACTTCGTGCTCAACAACTCGATCCTCGTCGTCGCCTACGTCGTCTTCGGCGGGATGGGATCGCTGCCGGGCGCGATGGCCGGTGCAGCGGTGCTGACCTGGTTGCCCGAGTTCCTCAAGGACCAGGTGCCCGCCGACGACCGGCAGATGTGGATCGGTGCGGTGGTCCTGGTGATGATGATCTTCCGGCCAGCGGGCTTGATCCCGGCCAGACGGCGCAAGGCCGAACTCAGCGGGCTCGGTCAGGCCTCGTCCGCCGAGACCATGGCCGTGCCACGAGCGGGGGCGATCTGACCATGTCAGCCACCACCACGCAGACCCGCGACGTCGTCTTCGACGTCGAGCACGTCACGTTGCGCTTCGGCGGTGTCGTGAGCCTCAACGACGTGTCGCTGCAGATGTACCGAGGAGAGATCCTCGCGGTGATCGGCCCGAACGGCGCAGGCAAGACCTCGCTGTTCAACTCGCTGACCGGTGTGTACACGCCGCAGGAGGGCACCATCGTCCTGGCCGGGCATGCGGGCGACTCTCCGGTCAGCGTCATCGGCCGCAAGACGCACGTCATCAACCGGCTCGGCGTGGCCCGGACCTTCCAGAACATCCGGTTGTTCCCGGCGCTGACCGCGCTCGAGAACGTCAAGATCGGGGTCGAGACCCGGCAGCGCTCCGGGCCGCTCGCGGCGATGCTCGGCATGCCTTGGCAGCGCAAGGAGGAGCGCGAGAGCACCGAGGACGCGTATCGGCTGCTCACCGACGTCGGGCTCGACAACCGCGCCAACGAGCTCGCCGGCTCGCTGGCCTACGGCGAGCAGCGCAGGCTCGAGATCGCCCGGGCCCTGGGCACCCAGCCGGGCGTGCTGTTGCTGGACGAGCCGGCGGCCGGTACGAACCCGGTCGAGAAGCGCGACCTCGCCCAGCTCATCCAGCGCGTCAACGCCGAACGCGGCATCAGCATCCTGCTCATCGAGCACGACATGAAGCTGGTCATGTCGGTAGCCCATCGCATCGTCGTGCTCAACTTCGGTGAGAAGATCGCCGAGGGCTCGCCCGCCGACATCCAGCGCGATCCCAAGGTCGTCGCGGCCTACCTCGGCACGTCGGCGGACGAGGCAGCGGACCAGGCCGCACACCAGCCGGGCATGACCCTGATCGATACCGAACGGCTGGCACGCGACGACGAGGGGCAGGCGCGATGACGACGTCCGCTGCCGAGACCCTGCTCGATGTCGAGGACCTCGAGGTCCGCTACGGCGCGATCCGTGCGCTGAAGGGGCTGTCGTTCACCGTCGGCGACGGCGAGATCGTCGCGCTGCTCGGCGCCAACGGCGCGGGAAAGACCACCACCCAGAAGACGGTGTCCGGCATGCTGCGGCCCTCGCTGGGCTCGATCACGTTCGACGGACAGCGCATCGACGGCATTCCGGCGCACGACCTGATCAAGCTGGGCATCTGCCACGTGCCCGAAGGCCGGCACGTGTTCCCTCGGATGACCGTGGCCGAGAACCTCGAGATGGGCGCCTTCCGGTTCAAGCGCCCGGACCAGGCTGAGTTCGAGCGGGTCCTCACGTTGTTCCCGCGGCTCAGGGAGCGACTGAAGCAGCAGGGCGGGACGCTCTCCGGCGGCGAGCAGCAGATGCTCGCGATCGGCCGGGCGCTGATGGGCAAGCCGCGGCTGCTGCTGCTGGACGAGCCCTCGATGGGCCTCGCGCCGATGATCGTGGCCCAGATCTTCGACATCATCCGCGAGATCAACCAGTCCGGCGTGACCGTGCTGCTCGTCGAGCAGAACGCCGCGCAGGCCTTGGGCCTCGCCAACCGTGGATACGTGCTGGAGACCGGTGAGATCGTGCTGGAGGGCACTGGCCAGGAACTGCTCGCCGACGACCGCGTGCGCGCAGCGTACCTGGGCGAGGAGATCGCGGCATCTTAGCCAGGTTCACGGTGTGCCACATACAGTTGTTACAGGTAGCTGCCATGCCGTCACCCCGCTGACGACGGGTGCTGGTACGGGCCCTATCGTTGCGCCTGCAGCGAGTTCCTGAGGGGTCAACAGTCGTCCGTCCGGGAGGCAGTGCGGTGTCACGCGTGAACGTCCGAGTTCGGCCGGTCGACCTCTCCGACGTTCCCGGACTGGTTGCCCTCACCACGTCGTCCGACCTGTCGTCGGGGGTCTTCAGCGGGCGTCCGCTGCACGACCCGAGCGAGCACCACGTCGCCGAGCGCCTCACCGAGATCATCGGCGATCGCTCCCGAAAAATGCTCGTCGCCGTCGACGACAGCACCGGCATCGTCGGCCTGCTCGTGGCGCGCAACGACGAGATCGGTGCCATCGACCTGACGCCGGTGCTGCACATCAGCCACCTGCTCGTCGACGCGCGGTTCCGGCGCAGGGGAGTGGGGCGTCAGCTGCTCACGGCTGCCGTGCACATGGCTGACGAGCGCGGCGTCCATCACGTCCTCGCGACCGCGGCGTCCGGTTCCCGCGAGGGCAACCGCTACCTCGCGCGGCTGGGCTTCGCGCCGCTCGTCGTTCACCGCATCGCTCCGACGAGCGTCCTTCGCCGGTCGCTCGGACTGGCGGACGCCCCCGAGCGAATGGCTGTGCTGCGGCGTGCCCGCCTCGTCCGCGGCAGTCGCGGAGCCGGTGCCGCTCGGGCCGCGAGGACCGCGCGCGGCGCCTGACACTCGCCCCGGTCGCCCTCCGTGGCTGTCCGACCCGCGCCCTAGACTCGGCGGCGTGACGGCCCCGCAATCCCCGAAGGCGCAGCCCGCGAAGGTGCTGCTCATCGATGGCCACTCGGTCGCCTACCGGGCTTTCTTCGCACTGCCGGTCGAGAACTTCTCGACCACGACAGGGCAGCCCACCAACGCCGTCTTCGGCTTCACCTCGATGCTGATCAATCTGCTCCGCGACGAGGAGCCGACGCACATCGGTGTCGCGTTCGACGTCTCACGGCAGACCTTCCGCAGCGAGCAGTACGCCGAGTACAAGGC
>JAVHVN010000017.1:0-3383 GCA_032160545.1 Pseudonocardiales bacterium
CGGGCGTCGCCACCGCACGGGCGTCCAGGACGAGCGCACCCCACCGCTCGTCGTCAGCAGCGCTGGTGGCCGTCTCGATGCCGAGACCGGCGAGCAGGCCGGACAGCCGAGGGTCGACGGCACCGGAGGTCGAGCCGACGAGGACGGGGCCCGGCACGAGGGGCGCACCGGGCTCGTAGCGCCGCAGCACGGCGGGGCGGGGGAGCCCGACGCGGGACGCGACGGCCGACCCGACGGGCGAGTTGACCAGGTTGAGGTAGCGATCGGGCATCGTTCAGGCCTCCAGGATCGCGGCGACACCCTGGCCACCGGCCGCACAGATCGAGATCAGCCCGCGCCCGCCGCCGTTCTCCTTCAATTGCTTGGCGAGCATCGCGACGATGCGTCCACCCGTCGCGGCGAACGGGTGCCCGGCCGCCAAGGACGAGCCGTTGACGTTGAGCTTCGCGCGGTCGATCGAGCCGAACGCACCGTCCTGCCCGAGGTACTGCCGGCAGAAGGCGGCGTCCTCCCAGGCCGCGAGCTGGACCAGCACCGTCGAGGCGAACGCCTCGTGGATCTCGTAGAAGTCGAAGTCCTGCAGCGTGAGCTTGTTGCGCGCGAGCAATCGCGGCACCGCGTAGACGCCCGCCATCAGCAGGCCGTCGGCCTTCGGGTCGCCGTGCACGTAGTCGACGGCGGCGGTCTCGGCGTCGACGAGGTGCGCCCACACCGGCACCTTGTGCTCGGCGGCCCATTCGTCGCTCGCCAGCAGAACGGCGGACGCGCCGTCGGTGAGCGGTGTCGAGTTGCCGGCGGTCATCGTCGCGCCCTCGCCGCCGGAAGCTGTGCCGAAGACGGGGCGCAGCGTCGCCAGCTTCTCGACCGACGAGTCCGCGCGCAGGTTCTGGTCGCGGCTCAGGCCCAGGAAGGGCGTGATCAGGTCGTCGAAGAAGCCGCGTTCGTAGGCTGCGGCGAGCCGGTGGTGGCTCGCCACCGCGAGCTCGTCCTGCGCCTCGCGCGAGATGCCCCACTCGCGGGTCGTGATCGCCTGGTGCTCGCCCATCGACAGTCCGGTGCGCGGCTCGACGTTCGCGGGGATCGCGGGGACGAGCTGCTGCGGGCGGATTCCGGACAATGCCCTCAGCCGCGCGCCCACCGACTTCGCCCGGTTGGCTTCGAGCAGGACGCGGCGCAGGTCCTCGTTCACGGCGATGGGTGCGTCCGAGGTGGTGTCGACGCCGCCCGCGATACCGCTCTCGATCTGGCCGAGAGCGATCTTGTTCGCGACGAGGATCGCGGTCTCGAGACCCGTTCCGCACGCCTGCTGGACGTCGTACGCCGGCGTGGCCGGGTACAGCTTCGAGCCGAGGACGCTCTCCCGGGTGAGGTTGAAGTCGCGGCTGTGCTTGAGCACGGCGCCGGCGGCGACCTCGCCGAGCCGCTCGTCCTGCAGCCCGTACCGGGCGACCAGCCCGTCGAGGGTGCTGGTCAGCATGTCCTGGTTCGACGCATGCGCGTACGGGCCGTTCGACCGGGCGAACGGAATGCGGTTGGCGCCCACGATGGCAGCGCGGCGAGAAGTCACGACGGTCCTTTCGACTGCTGTAGTTACTCAACAGTATCCGGTACTTTGAGTAGCGTGAACAACCCTGCGGCGCCCCCTGCTCCCGGGCCGGAGGCGCTCACCCGTCGCAGTCCTACCCGCTCGAAGGCGACGCACACGCCGAGCACGACGGACGGCCGCAGCTCACGCTGGCAGGAGCATCGCGCCGCCCGCCGCGAGGAACTCATCGACGCGGCGGTCGAGGCGGTGCGCGCGCACGGCGCGCGCGCGGGCATGGACCAGATCGCCGCCGCCGCCCGCACCAGCAAGCCGGTGATCTACCGCTACTTCGCCGACAAGAACGACCTGTACCGCGCCATCAGCCACCGCGTGGTGGAGCAGGTGCTCGGCACCCTCGCCGCCGTGATCGCGACCGAACCAGCTCCGAGCGAGCTGGTGCAAGCGGGCGTCGATGCCTATCTCGGCCTCCTCGAGGACAACCCCGGCCTGTACCGGTTCGTCGCCGCGCACCCGCTCGTCGGCGGGCCCGGTTCGCAGCAGGTCACCGACTTCGCGAGCGCGGTCGCGGGGTTGCTCGCGGGGCCGCTCGAGCAGCACCTGGGCGAGATCGGCCTCGATCCCGCCCTGGCCCATCCGTGGAGCGAGTCGATCGTCGGCTTCATCAGCGCGGCCAGTCTGTGGTGGCTCGACCACCGCGCGGCGATGACCCGGCAGCAACTGGGCGACTACCTCACTGCCCTGCTCTGGGGCGGCGCGGCCGGGGTACTCCAGTCAGCGGGCCAACAGGCCGACCCCAGACCTGCGCGCGGGGTGTTCCCCTCGCGCCCCGACCGGAAGGGCCGCCGATGACTGCAGCTCTCGACGAGCTCGACGCGAACGCCGCCGCCGAGCTCCGCACCGTTCTCGACGGCCGGTGGGCCGACGTCCGCGACCAGGCGCGCAAGCTCGCAGCCGACCCCCGCTTCGTGATCGCGGTCGGTGAGGACACCGAAACCCAGCGGGCGCATGTGCTCGAACGGATGCAGGCCCTGGCCGAGTCCGGCCACTCCGGCCTCGGTTTCCCGTCGCGCTACGGCGGGCGCAACGACATCGGCGGCTCGGTGACGGCCTTCGAGATGCTGGCGCTCGGTGACCTCTCCCTGCTCGTCAAGTCCGGCGTGCAGTGGGGGCTGTTCGGCGGGGCGGTGCTGCACCTGGGCACCGAGCGTCACCACGCCGCCTACCTTCCCGACGTCGTCGCGTTGCGGTTGCTGGGCTGTTTCGCCATGACCGAGACCGGGCACGGCTCCGACGTCGCCTCGCTCCGCACCACCGCCACCTACGACCCGGCCACCGACGAGTTCGTCGTCCACACCCCGTTCGAGGCGGCCCGCAAGGACTACATCGGCAACGCCGCCCGGGACGGGCACATCGCCGCGGTGTTCGCCCAGCTCGTCACCGGCGGCGAGGTGCAGGGCGTCCACGCGTTCCTGGTGCCGATCCGTGACGACTCCGGCCGGCCCATGCCGAGCGTGACGATCGAGGACTGCGGGCTCAAGGCCGGGCTCAACGGCGTCGACAACGGCCGGCTCAGCTTCGACCACGTTCGCATCCCGCGCGACAACCTGCTCAACCGCTACGGCGACGTCGATGCCGACGGAACCTACCGCACCCCCATCGAGAACAAGTCCCGTCGCTTCTTCACCATGCTCGGGACGCTCGTGCAGGGCCGGATCAGCGTGGCCGGTGGGGCCGCGAGCGCCACGAAGGTGGCGCTGGCGATCGCCCTGCGATATGCCGAGGTCCGCCGTCAGTTCGCCGGTCCGAGCAGCTCCGACGAGATCGTGCTGCTCGACTA
>JAVHVN010000040.1:0-6994 GCA_032160545.1 Pseudonocardiales bacterium
GCACCGTCTCCTCGCCGTTCTCGCTGAACGCCTGAAGTTCGAGGCAGGTGCAGGCCAGGCCGTGCGCGGCGAGGTCCAGGACGAACTGTTCGGCGATCCCCCTGGCGGAGAACGCGACGGTGTCGACACGGTCGACGGGTGGTTCGAGGTCGAGCGTCACGGTGAACTCGACGGCGGGCCGCCGCCCCGCCACCGGCCGGTCGTCGAGGCCACCGGCCTGCCGGTGCGCCCACGCACCGGCCGCGCCGAACCGGGCGAGCACGTCGCGCGGTGGCAGTGCCGCGAATGCGCCGAGCCGGCGCAGGCCCAGTCTGCGCAGCAGATCGACGAGGGCCGCCTCCCCCGAGGGATCGAGCGTCTCGATCGGCAGGTCGGCGAGGAACGCTGCCGATCCTCCCGGCGGCACGATCACCCCACGCCGCGCCGCCTGCTCGGCTGCGAAGGCACCGTCGGCGATGCCGATCAGCAGGTCGAGTCCGTGCTCGCCGGCGTGCAGATCGCCGACCGCCCGGGACAGCGCGTGCAGCACGCCGGTCTCGCCGCCGAAGTACCGGGTCGGGCCGCGCACCCCGATGGCGGCCAGCCCCGGCCGGGTGATCTCGACGCCCGGTGCCATCGACTCGAGCGCTGCGACCACCGGCTCGAAGAACCGCGCCTCGGCCGCCTCGGTACGAGGCACCACGACAAGTTCGGGGCAGCGTGCCTGGGACTCGCGCCGCCGCAACCCGCGCGTCACTCCGGCGGTGCGCGCGGCGTGCGAACAGGCGACGACGGTGTTGGCGGTGACGACCGCGATCGGCGCGTCGCCAGGGAGGCCGCCGTCGAGCCGCGCCGCGGTGACCGGCCAGTCCGGGCACCAGACCGCGACCATGCGCGGCGGCAACGCGGCCATCAACCGGCCAGTTCGACCGGTGGCGCCGCGGTGAGCTCGGCAGGCGGTGCTTCTGCCAGGCGCACCCCGCCGCCCTGCGCGGGCAACCACAGCGTCGCGGCCCGCGGGCGGGCGGCTGATCCCCGCCCCTCGGCCGAGACCTCGACCTTGCGGGCGGTGAGCCGGCCGGTGCCCGAGCCGATGCCGGACCAGTGCCCGCCGCGCGCGGTGAGCCGCACGTCGGCACCCGGCCAGGTGTCGCCGCCGGTCAGGAACGGCATCAGCACGGCCTCGCGCGTGCGAGCGCGCGCCGCGAGGCGCCGCACATCCCCGGGGACGAGCCGGGGCGGCCGGGCGGCGACGACGTCGACCGCGTCGAGCAGCGCACCGACCGCGGTCGTCCACTGGTCGCCGAGCGCCGGGACGACCGCGAGCCGGGTGAGATCGACGCCGTACTCGCGGGCCGCCTCGGCGCTGATGCGCGGGAAGCCCACGAGCGCGCACCACGCCCCCGTGGCCGACGCCTCGCCGAGCAGGGCGAGCAGCAGCGAGACCGAGCCGGTGACACTGACCGTGCTACCGCGCCGCAGCCCGCCGGGCAGGATGGGATGCAGCGCGGGGGACACCGGCAACGGCGGTGCGGCGCGACGTCCGAGGTCGACGGCGGTGCTGCCGTCGAGCCTGCGGATCGCCACATCGAGCATTCCGCCATCATCGAACAGTAGTTCGAATAGGTCAATATCCGCGCACCACCCGTGCTCGACAGATGCGGCTCGTCCGCGACCTGGTCCACGCTGGACGGCTGCTCGACGGCCGCGGCGCTGGTTTGATACCTGTCGTGAGCGGCGCCGACGAACTGCTCGAACGGCAGCCGCTCCTCGACCGCCTGGACGGCTGGCTCGCCGAGGCGAGCACGGGGCGGGGCCGCATCGTGGTGATCGGGGGCGAGGCGGGCGCCGGCAAGTCGACGCTCGTCGCGGCGTTCGCCGCGCGGTGCCCGGCCGGTGTCGAGGTGCGCACCGGCGGCTGCGACCCCATCGGCACACCGCAGCCCCTCGGCCCGGTTCTCGACCTCGTCCCGGACGGCGGCCCGGTGGCTGACGCGCTCACCACCGGCCGCCCGCCGGGCGAGGTCTTCCCGCTGGTCCTGACGCAGTTGCGCGCAGCGGCCCGGCCGGTCGTTCTCGTCATCGAGGACGTCCACTGGGCCGACGGCGCCACGCTCGACCTGCTGCGCTACCTCGCCCGGCGTACCGGCGAGCTGCCGGTGCTCGTCCTCGCGACCTACCGCGACGACGAGACCGGTCCGGGCCACCCGCTGCGGGTGCTGCTCGGCGACCTCGCGGCGACGCCCACCGTGCGCCGGCTGCAGGTACCGCACCTGTCCGAGGCCGCCGTCGTCAGCATCGCCGACGCGCACGGCCTCGACGGCGCCGCCCTCTACCGGACGACCGGTGGCAACGCGTTCTTCGTCTCGGAGGTGGTCGCCTCGGCACCGGCCCCGATTCCGGACACCGTCCGCGATGCCGTCCTGGCCCGCGCCGCACGGCTCGATGCCGACGCGCGCGCGATGCTCGACGTCGTGTCGGTCGTGCCCGCACGTGCCGAACGGCGGCTGCTCGTCGCGGTGGCCGGCGCGCGGTTGCCCGGGCTCGACGCCGCCCTCGCAGCCGGTGTCCTGGTCGGCGACGGCGACGGCGTCCGGTTCCGGCACGAACTGGCCCGGCTCGCGATCGACAGTGCCCTGCCGCTGGGTCGCCGCACCGCGCTGCACCGGACGCTCGTCGACGTCCTGCGCGCGACCCCGGAGGCCGAGCCCGCACGCATCGTGCACCACGCGCAGGCGGCCGACGACGACGCGGCGGTGCTCGAGTTCGGGGCGATCGCCGCGGCCCGCGCGGCGGCGCTCGGCGCGCATCGGGAGGCGGCGCGGCATTACGCGGCGATGCTCGCGCGCGCCGACGGCATGACCGCCGCGCAGCGCGCCGACCTGCTCGAGCGCCGCTCCTACGAGTGCTACCTCACCGACGACCTGCCCGCCGCGGCGGCGGCTCGCGAGCAGGCACTGGCGTTCCGTCGGGCCGACGGCGACGCCCTGCGCATCGGGGACGACCTGCGGTGGCTGTCGCGGCTGTACTGGTTCCTCACCCGCAAGCAGGACGCCGATGCCGCGGCGTACGCCGCGGTCGAGGTGCTCGAAGGGCAGCCCCCCGGCCGCGAGCTCGCGATGGCCTGGTCGAACGTCGCCCAGCTCGCGATGCTCGCGAACGACCTGGCGACAGCAGTGGACTACGGCGGGCGCGCGATCGAGCTGGCCGAGCATCTCCACGACGCCGAGGTGCTCAGCCACGCGCTGAACAACGAGGGCACGGCACGGTGGCAGGCGGGGGAGCGCGAGGGTCAGGCCCTGCTCGAGCGCAGCCTCGCCCTCGCGCTCGAGCACAACCTCGAGGAGCATGTCGCCCGCGCGTACACGAACCTGCTCGCCAACGCGGTCGAGGACGGCGACGTCGCCGCCGCCCGCAGGTACGCGGACGAGGGCGAGCGCTACTGCACCGAGCACGACCTCGACTCGTGGCTGCTGTACATGACGGGCTGGCGCGCGCGGCTCGCCCTCGACACCGACGACTGGACGAGCGCCGCGGCGCTTGCGAGCGAGGTCGTCGCCAGCCCCGATGCCGCCCCGGTCAGCCGGATCCCGGCACTGACGACGCTCGGGTTGGTGCGGGCCCGCCGCGGCGATCCCGACGTGGCGCCCGTCCTCGACGAGGCCTGGGCGCTCGCGCGGCGCAGCGGCGAGGTGCAACGCATCGTGCCCGTGGCCGCCGCGCGTGCCGAAGCGGCGTGGCTGGCCGGTGGCACGTCCGCACCGCTCGAACTCGCCGAGGCACGGGCCGCGGTGACCGGTTCCGAGCGGCGCGGCGCTCATGACGAGCTGGCCGTCTGGGCGCGCCGCTTCGGCGAGGACGTGCCGGCTGCGAACGTCCCCACGCCCAGCCGTTACGTGGCGGCCGTCGACGTGCTGGACGGCTCCGACGTCGACGCGATCCGCCGCGCCGCCGACACGCTGCGTTCGCTGGACGCCGCGCCGGCGCTGAACCGGGCATCGGCCCGGTTGCGCGCGCTCGGTGTCGCCGGTGTGCGCCCGTCGCGGCCGTCGACCGCAGCGAATCCGATGGGCCTCACCGAGCGCGAGGTCGAGGTGTGCGGGCTGGTGGCCGCGGGCCTGTCCAACGCCGACATCGCGGGCCGCCTGGTCCTGTCGCAGCGCACCGTCGATCACCACGTGTCGGCGGTCCTGCGCAAGCTCGGTGTCGCCGGCCGCGCGGAGGCCGCCCGGGTCGCCGGCGAGCTGGGCATCACCGCCGGGTGACGGCCCCGCCACCTCCGCGCCGCTGGGGGTTGACAGCCCGATGGCAGGCGCTATATTCAACCTATCAGTTAATCAACCAGATGGATGAATGCGATGTCGACCGACCAGCTCAGCGTCACGTTCGCGGCGCTTGCCGACCCGACCCGCCGCGCGCTGCTCGCCCGGCTGGCCGACGGCGAGGCGAGCGTGAACGAGCTCGCCGAGCCGTTCCCGATCTCGCTGCAGGCCGTCTCGAAACACCTGAAGGTGCTCGAGAACGCGGGTCTGATCACCCGCGGGCGCAACGCACAGTGGCGCCCCTGTCAGCTGCGGGCGGCGCCGCTCGCGGACGTCAACGACTGGTTGGAGCACTACCGCAAGTTCTGGCAGACGAGCTTCGACCGTCTGACCGCCCACCTCGAGAAGATCCAGAAAGGGAGCACGCCATGAGCCACGACACCGAGACCCATCAGGCCGCCGCCGCCCATCCCGCCGTCCGCGAGGCGCACGCCGATGCCGAAGGCATTCGCATCGTCCGGGTGATGCCCGCCCCGCCGCAGCTCGTCTACGAGGCCTGGACCACGCCCGAGCACTTCGGCCAGTGGTTCGGCGAGTACGGCTCCGAACTCGCGGACGTCAGCATGGACGTCCGGCCCGGCGGCAAGTGGACCTCGACCATGCTGGTCACCGAGCCGCAGGAGATGCGGCTGCCGTTCTTCGGCACGTACGTCGAGGTCGACCCGCCGCACCACCTCGCCCTCACCCTCGAGGACCCCGAGGGCAGCGACGCGGTCGAGACGCTGACCGTCGATCTGACCGACCTGGGCGACGGCACCACCGAGATGGTGTTCACCCAGACGGGCGGCAACCTGCCCGCCGACGAGTACCCGCGGGCGATGGCCGGCGAGCTGGTCTTCTTCCAGCGCTTGGGCGAGCTGCTCGAACGCCTCGCCGGGTAGGACGCCCGCTTCGCCCCGATCCGTCCGGGCCCCTGACGACACGCCGAGGGGGCTGGACGGATCGGGCGCGCGCGCCCCACGATGGGTCCGAGCCGTTGGGAGGCTCCGGGAGGCTCTGGGGAGGCGTCGTGGACGCAACCGCACTGCAGGCACAGGCAGACCTCGAGGACGTGCGCCGCCGCCGCGCCGAGCTGCGCGAGACGATGAGCCACCTCGAGCGGGCCCTCGCCGCCCCGGCACTCGGGCGCGCGCCCGCATGGGGCGAAGGGGTGCACGCAGCGCTGGCAGCGCTCGTCGAGGACTTCCGCGAGCACATCGTGATCACCGAGGGCCCGGGCGGACTGCACCAGGCGATCCTCGCCGGCGACCTCCGACTGGCCAACGGGGTGCACGCGCTGGCCACCGAGCACGGGGTCATCGCGGCCGACGTGGCGACCGCGGTGGCCGCGACCGAGCCGCCGGTCACCGAGGACGGCGTCGCCCAGGTCCGCGACGTCGTCACCCGGCTGCTCGACCGGTTGGTGCGCCACCGTCAGCGCGGCGCCGACCTGATCTACGAGGCCTACGCCGCCGATCTGGGCGGCGTCGACTGAGCGGTCACTCGGCGAGTTCGACGTCGAGGTCGGCGTCGGGAGCGTGCACGCGGTCGGGGTGCAGGAACACGAACCGCTTGTAGGACCAGAACCGGAAGACGGTCCCGATGCAGATGGTCGCGATGTTCACGGCGTTCATCACCAGCAGGTGGTGCTTGAAGTGCAGCGGGTACTCGAACAGCGCGATCACGACGAGGCTGAACACGAGCGTGATGATGTTGATGCTGAGGAAGATGGACGTCTCGCGACCGATCCCGGTGCGGGCGCGGTGCGAGAACGAGAAGTACCGGTTGCCGAAGTAGGTCACCGCCGTCGCGACGAAGGTGGAGATGCACTTCGCGATGATCTGGCCGTGGTCGAAGAACAGGTTGAACAGGGCGACGTCGATGACGAAGCCGACCGCGCCGACCAGCCCGAACGCTGCCAGCTCCTTCAAGAGAATGCGCCATGAGCTGCGGAGGTGACCGCGCAGCGGACGGGCGGACGGAGCGAGGGCCATGATGAGCAAGGACCCTACCGCCCGCCCCTGTGCCGGCCTGCCACGCCATTCAGCCACCGTTAGGCTGCTGCCGTGGACGCCCGCACCGGACTGCCCGTCGTCGGCATGGTCGGTGCCGGCCAGCTGGCACGGATGAGCCAGCAGGCGGCCATCGCGCTGGGGCAGTCGCTGCGGGTGCTCGCCGACACGCCGGACGACGGTGCCGCGATGGTGGTGGCCGACGCCGTGGTCGGCGACTACCGCTCGCTCGACGATTTGCGCAGGTTCGCCAAGGGCTGCGACGTCGTGACCTTCGACCACGAGCACGTCCCCAACGAGCACATCGCCGCCCTGGCCGCCGAGGGCATCTCCGTCCAGCCGGGCGCCCAGGCGTTGCGGTACGCGCAGGACAAGGCCGTCATGCGGCAGCGACTGACCGAGCTGGGCATCCCGTGCCCGGCCTGGTCGGACCTCACGGTGGCGCCCGACCCGCGTGCCGCCCTCGCCGCGTTCGCGGACCAGATCGGCTGGCCGGTCGTCCTCAAGGCGACGCGGGGCGGGTACGACGGCAAGGGCGTGTGGGTGGTCGAGGGGCTCGCCGGCGCCGATGCGCTGCTCGGCTCGGGCACGCCGCTGCTGGCCGAGGAGCGGGTGCCGATCGTGCGCGAGCTCGCGGCCGACGTCGCGCGGTCCCCGTTCGGCCAGGGGGCGGTCTGGCCCGTCGTCGAGACCGTTCAGTCG
>JAVHVN010000047.1:0-4031 GCA_032160545.1 Pseudonocardiales bacterium
GGCGCAGGCTCCGGACGGGAACGCGTTCAGCAGCGCCTCGATACTGCGCTGCTCTCCGTCGAGGGAGAGGCTCAGCGAGCGGTCTGCGAGCAGTCGCGCCGCAGCAGGCCACTCGCCTGCCGCTTGCAGGTGTCGGATGGCGTCCAGGAACTGTCCATGCTGTGCGAACCACCCGGCGGCCTTCCGATTCAGTGCGGGCAGTTCGTCCGGATGGCAACGCCGCAGCTCGAGCCGGAGAAGATCCGCGAATAGGTGGTGATAGCGAAACCAAGTGCGGTCCGGATCCAGCGATGACACAAAGGCGTTAGCGTCTTCCAACTCGAGAAGAATCCGCTGCGAGTCCGAGCGGTCGCCCAACAAGTCGGCGAGTTCGCAGTTGACGCGATCCAGGAGCGAAGTACGCAGCAGCAGCTCCTGGACCTCAGATGGCAGACGATCGAGCATTTCGGCGATCAGGTACTCCGCGACGGTGCGGTTGCTGCCTGAGAACTCGGCGACGAAACGCTCCGGGTCAGGGTGGCCGGTGAGTGAGATCGCCGCGAGCCGTAGGCCGGCCGCCCACCCCTCGGTCCGCTTGTTCAACAGTGCTGCTCCGGCATCCGAGAGTCTGATACCGGAAGCGTCGAGGAGCTCGCGTGTTTCAGATTCTGTGAAGCGCAGATCGGCGGCGCAGAATTCGGCCAGCTCGCCGGCGAGGCGTAGGCGCTGCAGGCGCAGTCGGAGAACGCGGCGCGTGGCAAGCACTGCGTTCACGTGAGGGGGAAGGCTGATTAGTAGCCGCGTGAGCTGGGCGAGCGTCTCAGCTGAGTCCAGTTCGTGAAGATCGTCGATGACCAGAGTCAGCAAGCCGGGGTATTCAGCCAACTCTGCGAGGACCTTGTCGACGATGATCCCCTCGTTGAACGCGGGAGTCGCGACGGCCGGTTCGGTGGTGCCGGCTCTCGGGGAGGCCCGACGAATCGCGTTGAGAAGCTCGAGCCAGAAGAGTTGGGCATCTGGTCTGTCGCGCTGCACCTGCACGTCGGCAATCCCGCGCGCCTGACCCACCCGCGTTGCCCACGTGCGCAACAGCGACGTCTTGCCGCTACCGGCAGGAGCCGAGACGATCGTGACCCTCACCGCCGTCGTGCGATCTAGAGCGGCGAGAAGGTGGTCCCGGTCGATCAACCGGGCGTGCGTTGAAGCCACGGTATGCGCTCACCTCGTCCGGGCCGGACGGCCTGACGTCCGCGGCGAAGTCCTGGTGCGGGGCCCCTTCGACGTCAGGCTGTAAGCGTACTTCGCGGGAGGCCGATGACGTCGGGCCGATATGGAGGCGGGCCGCACCGATGAGCACACGCCGACCCGGGAGAGCGGCTGAGATGCACAGGCGGCTCGCTGGGCTGCCCGCTGTGGCCGACAGCCGAGCAACTCAGCTAGCGGCGGACATTCGAGCGGTGCGCACCGCGTTGTCGGGATGTTTCCGACGCCGGTCGACCGGTCCGCCGGCTCGGGACCGGCGCATTGGCGTCGACCGGACGAAGGACGGCGCCACCGAGGTACTGGCATGCCCGTAGCGCTAGTTCGAGGTCCGCACGCCGATCTTCGATGCCGTCGCCGAGTGCGTCCTCGGCCTTGCGGATCCGGTACTGGACGCTGTTCTTGTGCAGGGCGAGCCGTTCGGCTGTTGCGGTGTAGCTGCCCGTGTGGAGGAATACCTGGAGGGTGTCACGCAGCCGCGCATGCGGTTCGTCATCGCGGGCCAGGGCCGCCAGTGTCCCCCAGACCCAGCTCCGTGCGGTCTCGACGTCCGCGCAGAGCAACGCGATGGCGCCGACATCGCTGAAGGTCGTGAGGCGACTTCCGGGCCTGGCGGCCAGGGCCACGTCTTGGGCGCGTTCGGCTTGAACGTGACTTTGACGGAAGCCGTCCACCCCGTAGGCCGGTGCGCCGGTCGCCACGCGGACCGCTGCATCGCCGTTCTCGAACGCCGCGTCGAGGAGGTCGTAGGGCAGGGCGGCGTCATCGACGACCGGGAGCCACACCCAGGCGAGCGACTCGTCACGGGGCACGAATAGGTATCGGGCGTTCCGGCTGAGCCTGCCGGCGCTCGCCCTGGCAAACCGGTCAAGCCGGGCCAATCCCTCACTGGCCTGGGCGGGCCCGACAACCCAGGCAACGACCCCGAGATGATGTTGGCGAAGGCGGTATCCCAGCGCCGCCTCGATGGCGCCGATGTCGGCGTCGGTGCCGCGCAGCAACTCCCGAACCCGTCCGGCCCTCACCGCCGTCTGGGTGAGCAGCCAGCGATCGCGCTCGCGCTGGTAAACGTCCAGAACTTCCTCGGAGACCTTGTCGATGTACTGAAAGCTGATTCGAACCAGGCGCGAGGTCACGGCGGCGGCAAGAGCCGGATCGGTGACCCTTTCGGAGAGCTTCTCGAGACAATGGGCGAGAAATCGACCGTGCCCGACCCGGTATGCGCGGGTCAACGCATTCGTCGGCACTCCGCGCTGGGCGAGCCTTCTCGCGTACTCGACCGCGGCGGCGGGAGCGCGAATGGTGTCGTCTGCGTAGCCGTGCTCCAGTACGTGCAGCAGCGTCGCGGCGTTCTCCTCGACGCTCGCGTCGAGGAGCGTTTCGACCAGGTCGTCGCCACGAAGTTCCGGAATGCCCCGGGTCAGAACTTCCCAGATCTCATGGCTCAGGTCCGGCAACTGTCGCGCCACCGCTGTCGCAACCGCGGAGAGCTCGGCAGCGACGACGTCGTCGGCGCCGTCCATGCGCCCATCATGAGCTGACGCAGTCCGAGTGTCTACGCCTCCGGCCGACGCCATCGCGCAGCGGCACACCGGCACCGGTGCCGGGACCGTCGGCACGGCGTACAACGGCCGCGCCCATCTTCGTGCGCTCGACACGATGCCTTCACGGGTTGCGGCCACTGCAATGGAACGCACCGATCCGAACGAGGAGGAAGCGCATGAAAGCATTGTCGGAGCAGTTGAGCGATCTGGCCGCCCGCGCCAAGCACGCCGAGGACGCCGTTGCGACGGCCCGCGGCAAGGATCGCGCCGCGCTGGAGTCCGAGCGTGACCGGCTCAAGACGTCGGTGACCACAGTGAAGTCGAAGGCGCAGGCCAACACCGCAGCCGCGCAGGAGGACGCGCGGTCCTGGTGGGACGAGACGCGCATGAACGTCAACGGGCGGTTCGAAGCACTGCGGGCCAAGCGGGATTCCCATTCGGCCGAGCGCGATCTGAGGAAGGCGGAGAACCGGGCCGACGACGCCGAGCTGGATGCCTCGGATGCCATCGACTTCGCCGTGTGGGCCGTCGACCAGGCCGAATACGCCGTCGTCGACGCCGTTATCGCCCGCGACGACGCAGACCAGCTTGCACCCCACGGTTGACCGACCTCGCTCGATTCGTTCGACAGGAGTTCCCACTGTGCAATCCCTATCCACACCTCTTCTTGGGCGGGAAGCGCTGGCCATCGCGCTGGGTGTGCTCGCGTTCGCCTGGCCGAATATCTCGGCGCTCGCGCTGGTGGGGGTGGCCTGACCACGATGTCGGGGCCGAACGGCGACGATCCGCACTCGCCGGAACGTCATCCGGCGGTGCTGGCCGTCGCCGAGCGGCGATCGACATCCACTCGCGGGTCATGACGTCGCCGGCGCCGCGCGACGGCGATCCGACGGCTAGCCGCACGAGCTCGTGAGCGCGCCTGGCCGAGGGTAGGCCGCCGACAGGACGGGAGGGAAAGTGTCGTGAAGATCGAGGATTATGCGCTGGTCGGGGACCTGCAGACGTCCGCGCTGGTGGGCCGTGACGGCTCGGTGGACTGGCTGTGCCTGCCGCGTTTCGATTCCGCGTCGTGCTTCAGCGCGTTGCTCGGGCAGGAGGAGCACGGTCGCTGGCTGATCGCACCGGTGGGTGAGGTCCGCGGCGTGTCGCGTCGCTACCGGGAGGGGACGCTGATCCTGGAGACCGACTTCGAGACCGCTGAGGGCGCGGTGCGGCTGATCGACTTCATGCCGTTGCGCGATGGCGGCG
>JAVHVN010000061.1:0-2749 GCA_032160545.1 Pseudonocardiales bacterium
CACAACACCCCGGTGCGGTCATTCTTGCTGCAACTCGGCGGTATTCGCGCGCTCGGTTACAGTCCCGAACTCGTCACGGCGGTCCAACCCAACGGCTTGGTGGTCACCGAGCCGCTGGCCGGAACCCGCGCGCTGGGTCACGGGCCCGTGCGTGACCGACAGGCTCGCGAAGATCTGGAATCAAACTCCAAAGAGATTGTCGAGCATGCTATCTCGGTTCGTACCTCGCTCGCCGAGATCGCTGAGATCGCCGAGCCGGGGACAGCAGCCGTCATCGATTTCATGGCGGTACGCGAGCGCGGGAGTGTGCAGCACCTCGGTTCGACGGTTACCGGGCGACTGGCTGCGTCGAGCGACCGCATGGACGCTTTGGAGGCGCTCTTCCCGGCGGTCACCGCATCGGGCATCCCGAAGGCGGACGGCGTCGAAGCTATCCTGCGCCTCGACGAGGGGCCGCGCGGGCTGTACTCGGGAGCTGTCGTGATGTTTACCGCCGACGGCGGACTCGACGCGGCGCTGGCGCTGCGGGCCGCCTACGAACGCGACGGGCGAACCTGGCTGCGAGCAGGCGCTGGTGTCATCGAGGCTTCAGACCCCGAACGCGAATTCGAGGAGACCTGCGAAAAGCTCTCGACGCTGACGCCGTATCTGGTTGAGCGGCAATAACTGTCGGCAGAACCAAGGGACGTTACTGAGCCTGGCGAACGTCTGACCCGCCCGAATGCTCGAGGTATTCCGCCAGCAGCCGGCTGACCAGTGACTCGATCGTCGACTCGATCGACGAGGCGAGTGTGGCGGTGACCGTCGCAACCGCTTGCGTGCGAAAGCGGACCAGCATGGTGATCAGCTCGGCAACTTCGGCGTCCGCGGGCAGTGCTTCGCCGGGCTTGATCCGGTCCGCGACGTGTTCGAACCCGACCCGGACCAGCATGTCGCTGATCTCGTCGATCTTCGGCAGGATCTGCTCGTGCAGGTCGATAAGCTTGTCGATGCCCACGCCGTAGCCGCGGACTTCGTTGAACGCCTCGATGAGTTTCGGTCTGGTGATGGTGGCCCGTTCGCCGTCCACCCGGATCACGTGCAGCTTGACGAGTCGATCGAAAGCGCCTGTGTCGTCCAGGAGTTGGCGGGCTTCGGCCAGCGACATGGTTTGTGATTTTTCGGTAGTCCAGGTGCCCACAATGGCCGTTTCCAGCCCGAGGACGTCACCCAGATTCTTGCCCTCCTCCCACGCGCTCAGCATTTCCCGAACGTGGGCGATGGTGTATCCGCGGTCGAGCATCGAGGTGATCAGGCGGAGCCGGGTCAGGTGCGTGTCGTTGAACAGCGCAATCCGTCCGACTCGCAGTGGCGGCGGCAACAGGTCGCGGTCGCGGTACACCCGAATGTTGCGTGTGGTGGTGCCGGCCAGCCGCGCCAGTTCTTCGATCCGGTACTCGCCGGACGCCGCTGCGCCGTGCGGGTGGCGGACCGCCGCATCGAAAAGCTGCGTCACGGCCGTCTCGACAAACTCGCGTGACTGGCGGCGAACGCGGTGCGGCGCTCGCCGTACGTTATGCAGCACGCTGGCGATGGTGCCGGGTTCAGGTCGTGATGATCGGTCGGCTGTCAATTCGATTCGCCTTATCAGGCCGGTGCGCTAACACGGTCGCGAGCACCGAAGGCGACCGCGTCGTAGTGCCGATACCGAAAGTCCCGCATCTGACGAAGATACTGGGTGGCGGTTCCGGGGTACATGGAGGCGTTGAATCCGTCTTTGGTCAGATACCAGCTTTGGCAGCCAGACATCCACGTCGTCTTGGTCAGCCGGCGTTGAATGCTCTGGTTGTGGCGGCTCTGGATCTCCTCGCGCACATCGAGATAGCGCAGGTCGTTGTCCAGGATGGTGGTGATGCCGCGCACTGCGTAGTCGAGCTGGCCTTCGATGTAGACCAGCAGCGAGTTGTGGCCAGGCCCGGAATTGGGGCCGGTCATGAAGAACAGGTTCGGATACCCGTGCGCATTGATGCTCTTATAGGCCTGTCCGCCACCGGCCCATTCGTCGGCCAGCGACCGACCACCGAGGCCGGTGACGGGGAACGGCGGTCCGGTGAGGTGCACGTCGTAACCGGTCGCGAACACGATGCAGTCGAGGTGGTGTTCGATACCGTCGCTGGTGCGGATTCCGACCGGGCTCAGCGTCGCTATCGGCCAGTCGACCAGCTTGCAGTTATCACGCTGCAGGGCCGGGTAATAGTCGCTGGAGACCAGCATGCGCTTACAGCCCGGTGCAAAGTCCGGCGTCAGCTGACGGCGCAGCCAGGGGTCTTTGACCTGCGCGCGAATGTGGGCCTGACCCAGCCGGGCCACCAGCGAGGTCAGCGGGGTGTTCCACACCATTGCCGTCGCGGTGGCCTCGTGGCCCCAGAACAACACCTGCCGGGCAAGGTGTTGAGTAGCAGGGACTTTCGTGAACAACGCCTGCACAGCGGGCGGGGTGGCGACGTCCAGGCGCGGTAGCACCCAGCCGGGCGTGCGCTGAAATACCTTGACGAATCCGGCCTTCTTCACCAGCTCGGGGATGATCTGGATCGCGCTGGCGCCGGTGCCGATGACGGCGACCCGCTTGCCGGTGAAGTCGTACTCGGAATCCCACCGGGCGCTGTGGATCTTGTGTCCTTGGAAGCTGTCCAGGCCGCGCATCTCCGGGAAGCTGGCATCCGACAACGGGCCGGAGGCCATCACAACGGTGCGGGCGCGAAAGCGTTTG
>JAVHVN010000086.1:0-8657 GCA_032160545.1 Pseudonocardiales bacterium
CGATCACGTGGTCCGCGCCCGCCGCCGCGGCGAGTTGCGCCTTGGCCGGGCTGCTGACCGTGGTGATCACGAGAGCGTCGGACCAGCGCGCCAGCTGGATCGCGGCATTGCCGACCGCGCCCGCGCCGCCTGAGACCAGGATGGTCCGTCCCTGCAGCGCGCCGGGGCCCAGGCGGACCGGGCCCCCCTCGGCGACGGTGAGGCAGCGGTGCGCGGTCAGGAACGGGACTCCCAGGCTGCCGCCGAGGTCGAACGACGCCGAATCGGGCAGCGTCAACACCCGTCGGGCCGGGACGAGCGCGTACTCCTGCGCCGTGCCCTCCGAACGCTGATAGGCGGCTTCGACGATCCAAACCCGCAGGCCGAGCAATGCCTCCTCGACTCCGCCCCCGACGGCGTCGACGACGCCGGACCCGTCCTGGTTGGGTACCTGCGGCGGGGAGACGGCTGTGCCGGGGCTGCTGCCCAGGCGGCTCTTCCAGTCCGTGGGGTTGACTCCGGAGCGAACGATCCGGACCCGGACCTCGCCCGGACCCGGGTCGGCGAGTGGCTTGTCGATCTCGTGCAGTACCTCGGGGCCACCGGTCCGGCCGTAGACGATCGCGCGCATTCCTCCGAACGTACGCCCGACCTTGCCTGCACGCGCAGTCCGGGCGAGGCTGACGGCCATGGCAGAAGTCGTCGTCGTAGCGCAGTACCGCACTCGGCCAAGACACGGGTCCGAGGTCGCCTCGGTACTCGCTGCGCACGTGCGAGCAACTCGCGAAGAAACCGGTTGCCTCGAGTTCGTCGCGCTCCGTCAGGAGGACGACCCCGACCGGTTCGTGCTCTACGAACGCTATGCGGACGACGCCGCCTTCGAGGCGCACCGGGCCTCGGCGCACTTCCGGGAGAACATCACCGACCGGGTCGCACCGCTGCTTGCGGAACGGGTTTGGTCGAGCTACATCCGGGTGTGAAGTCAGGTCTTGTGCCAGGCGGATTCGCAGTAGCCGTAGAGCCCGAAGACGATGACGCCGAGCGCCACCAGACCGAGCAGCCAGGGTCCGGCCGTGGTGTCGCGCAGCTCGCGCAGCGCCCGGTCGATTCCGCCAGCCTGTTTCGGGTCGTACGCGACCGCTGCGACGACCACCAGCACGCCGACCAGGCTGAACACGACGCCGCGAGCGCAGTTCCCGACCAGCCCCAGGGCGGTCACGATCGGCCGTGCTACTGCGGGGATGCGGCCCTGCTCGAGCTCGTCCTCGAACTTCCGCTTGAGGCCCGTGACGACCAGAGCGACACCGAACACAGCCAGGCCCACACCGAACGCCGCGACGAGCCACCGGCCGCCCGCGTGCTGCATGATTCGCGCCGTCCAGTTCTGCTGCTTGCCGGACTGGCTGCCGGTGTCGGAGTGCAGGGCGATGCCAACGGCGTTGGCAGCCAGCACCGAGTAGACGATCGCGCGGACCAGCGACTGCACCCGCGGGGCCGCCTTGGCGCCCTGGCCGGCGACCCCGAACGCGACCTCGCTGAAGCGCCACAGGGCGTACGCGGCGAGACCGACGGCGATGATCCACAGCAATACCGTGCCGCCGGTGTGCCGGGTGAGCTCCTCGAGTGCGCCTTGTTGGTCCGTCTCGCCGGAGCGCTTGCCCGACGCGAGCGCGATCGCGAGGACGCCGACGAGGACATAGTTGGTCGCCCGGGCGGCGAGCCCCCACCGCGCCAGCGCGCTGAGCGCGTCACTGCCGGCGGTACTGCGAGCATTCGCTGCGGCGGTCGTCGTCACGACGTGTGAGCCTCCGGATCGGTCGGGTTCTGCCCGATCTACCCCGTCCCGGCAATCAGTTAACAGCGACCCGACAGGGCTGGCCGCCGCAGGACCCGAGGGCGGCGTGACAGGACGGGTCGCCGACCCATCTCGCGGGTTACGCTCACGGTCGCGAGGGAGGCATCGGCATGATCACCAGGGGGCGTGCGGTCACGCTCATGTCGGTCGCGCTGGTGCTGGTGGCTGCCGGCGTCCTGTTGCTCGTGCGCCCGTCAGGGACCACCCACCTGGCCATTGCGCCGGCCCGGCCGGCAGCAGCCGCGACGGCTCCGGCCGCGCCTTCCCCGGTTGCCGCGAAGCCGCGCGCGACCGCGAAGCCGCGCGCGACAGTGCCCCACGACCGCGTCATGCCCGCGGCGCCCACGGCCTTCCGCTTTTCCGGGCCGGCCTTTGCCGTGAACGCCGACGTGTGCCGCATGCCGTTCGTGGTCCCGCTCGACCCGCCTGGGGACCAGCTGCACACCGTCTGCTGGGTCGAGAAGGATTTCGGAACCGCACCGGGCAGCGATTCAGGCACCAGTTACGTGCTCGGCCACGCATGGGCGCAGCAGAAGCTGGTGCTCAATTCGCTGTCGGAGTTCGCCACGGCCCACATGCAGTCGCAGGCGGTGCTCGAGAGCGGCCACAAGACCTACCCGGTGCCCGCACTCGACAAGTACCGCGTGACCCTCACGACCCCGCGCGGCACCCTCGTCTATTCGGTGAGCCGGGCCTATCTGGTCGGCAAGATGGAAGCCGGCTTCGTCGCTTCGCTCATGGCGGACAAGACTCCCCGGCGGGTCGTGGTGATCACCTGCGCGGTGAAGAACGGCGTCGATCTTGATCAGAACGTGATCGTGTACGCCGACCTGATCTCGTCGAAGCGCCCCTCGTAGTCGACCTAGTCGGTCGTTTCGGCCGCGATATTGACCAGCCAGCGGACGCCGACGCGGTCGCTGCACATGCCGAACGTGTCCCCCCACGGCGCCTTCTCGAGCGGCACACCGACCGTGCCACTGCTCGAGAGCGCGTCCCAATACCCCCGCAGGGTGAGCTCGTCGTCGCCGCTGAGCGACACGGTGCCGTTGCCGCCCTCGGTGTACTCCATGTAGTTCGGCGTGTCGGCGGCCATCAGCACGATGCCGTGCGGGGCGACCAGCTGCCCGTGCATGACCTTGTCGCCCTCGGCGGCGTTGACGTCGACGCCGACCGGCATCTCGGCGAACGTCGTCAGGGTGAGCTCGCCCCCGAACACGGACTGGTAGAACTCCAGCGCCTGGCGCGCGGTGTCGCGAAAGTTCAGATAGGGATTCAGCTGGATGGCCATGAGTACTCCTCGGCTCGGGGTCAGCTCCATGGTGCACCGACCCACCGACAGCGTCGTCGGGGCGCTCGGCAGACTGGGTTCGCACACCCGCCGCGAGGTTCAGGGAGGCCGCACCGTGCCGTCAGACGCCAATGAGCTCGCCGACACCTTGCTCGACATGCAGGTCGACTGGATCGTCAGCGAGCTCATCGGGCCGCGCCTGCGCGAGTTCGTGGCCCGCGACGTCGACGACCTGCTGCGAATCGCCGGGGAGCTTCGCGTGCAGGAGCTGTTCGACGCCCCGCGGCTCAAGGCGAGCGTTCGGCGCCTTGTGGACCTGGCCCTCGCCAGTCCCCTGCTCGCCGAGGTCGTCGAGTCGGGTGCCGCTGCGGTGTACAGCCTGCCCGGCGAGCAGTTGCTCGGCGACGTCGTCGCGCGCGAGCCCGTCGAGGCGATCGTCGGCGCGGTGCTCGGGCTCTCGCGACTCTACGACCGGGCCTCGGAGCGCACTGCCGAGTCGCCCCTCGTCGGCGCGCTGGCCGGGCGGTTCGTCACCAGGATCGTGGGCGACGTACTGCAACAGAATCGCCAGCTCGCCGAGAAGGTGCCCGGCGTCTCATCCCTGTTCTCGATGGGGCTCGGCGCCGCCGCCAAGGTCCGCAGCCTCACGGTCGACCAGTTGCTGCCCGACGCGGCCGACAAGGGGGCACAATTCGCGATCCGCCGCACGAACGGCGCGCTGCGTGACCTGATCCGCGACCCCTCGTTGAAGGCCGCGATCCTCGAGCTCTGGGACCTTCAGGCGGCCGAGCCGATCGGCGCCCTGCGCGAGTACATCACCGATCACGAGGTCGGCGAACTGCTCGTCCTGTTGCGCGAGCTCGCGATAGCGGCGGGTGGCACCCGGTTCACCGGCGAAATCGTCGACGGGTGCATCGATACATTCCTCGACCAGCACGGGACGGCGGACGTCGCGACGCTGCTCGCCGGCCTCGGCGTCGACCGGGACGAGTTGGTCGAGGAACTCGTCGATCACGGCAGCGCACTGCTGCAGGAGTTGCATGCCCGCGGAGAGCTGTCGTCGTTGATCAGGGCCCGGCTCACGCCGTTCTTCGAATCCGCGGCCGTCCGGGCGGTTCTCGGGGGGGATGAGCGCCGTACGCTCCTCGACGTGGGCGGCGATGACTGAATCGACGTCCTCGTGGCGCGGTCGCACGATCTGGGCGCGCGACCGATCCGCCCCGCTGCGTTCGTTCGTGCAGACCGAGTCAGGCAGCTCGGGCATCCTCGTCGCCGCGGTGGTCCTCTCCTTGGTGTGGGCGAACATCGACATCGGCTCGTACGAGCGGGTCTGGAGCATGACCTGCTCGATCCGGGTCGGTTCGGTCGGTATCACCCACGATCTGCGTACGTGGATCAACAGCGGCCTGATGACGCTGTTCTTCCTGGTAGTCGGGCTCGAGGCGCGCCGTGAGTTCGACCTCGGAGACCTGCGCGAACGGCGCCGCTTCGTCCTGCCGTGCGCGGCCGGGCTCGTCGGCATGGTCGTACCCGTGTCGATCTATCTCGCGATCAACGCCGGGCGCGAGAGCAGCCACGGGTGGGGCGTCGCCATGTCGACCGACACAGCCCTCGCCCTCGGGCTGCTGGCACTCATCGGCCGCGACGTCCCGGACCGAGTGCGCGCCTTCCTGCTGACCGTCTTCGTCGTCGACGACCTCGTCGCGCTCGTCGTCATCGCACTTGTCTACAGCGAACATGTCACGGTATGGCCGCTGCTGGTCGCGGGCGGCGCCTTTGCCGTGCTGCTGGTGGTCACCGCGCGTCGTATGCAGCAACGCTCGGTGTACATCGCGATCGGGCTCGTCATGTGGACGGCCCTGCTCGGCAGCGGGGTCGACCCCGTCGTCGCCGGTCTCGCGATCGGCCTGTCGGCCTCGGCCTACTCGCCCGCCCGAACGGATCTCGAACAGGCGACCGTACTGGTGCGGCTGTTCCGCGAGCAGCCCACACCCGAACTGGCCCGCTCGGCGAGCGCGGGGCTCACCTCGACGCTGTCCCCCAATGCCCGGCTCCAGACCTTCTACCATCCATGGACCAGTTACCTCATCGTGCCGTTGTTCGCCCTCGCCAACGCGGGCATCGAACTGCGGCCGGACTTCCTGGCGCGCGCCTATACGGCGCCGATCACGCTCGGCATTCTCGCAAGCTACCTGCTCGGCAAGCCGATTGCGGTCGTGGGCACGTCGTGGGCGGTGACCCGGCTCAGCCGCGGCCGCATCCGTCCGCCGGTGGGGTGGGCCGCCGTTCTTGCCAGCGGCACCATCGCGGGCATCGGCTTCACGGTCGCGCTGCTGATCGCATCACGAGCGTTCACCGGAACCGACCTCGCCGAGGCGAAGCTCGGCGCGCTCACTGCGGCGCTCGCCGCGTCCGTGATCACCTGGACGATCTACCGGCTGACGGCACTGCTCCCGCCGGGACAGCGCGCCCGGGCGCTGCTCGGCGACACCACCGTCATCCAGGATCTGATCCCCGAAGTGGATCGCAAGCGCGATCACATGCGGGGCCCGATGAACGCCGCGATCACCGTGATCGAGTTCGGCGATTTCGAGTGCCCGTACTGCGGTCTCGCCGAACCGGCCGTACGCGAACTGCTCGCCGACACCGACATCCGCTACGTGTGGCGGCACCTGCCGCTGAGCGACGTGCACCCCTCGGCGCAGCTGGCCGCCGAGGCCTCCGAGGCGGCGGCCTCCCAAGGCGCGTTCTGGGAGATGCACGATCTGCTCCTCGCCCACCAGGACGCGCTGGGTCCCGCCGACCTGTTCCGCCATGCCGCACAACTCGGACTCGACACCGACCGGTTCAGGGACGAGTTGCAACGACACGTTCACGACACCCGCATCGCACAGGACGTCGAGTCGGCCGACCTGAGCGGGGTGTCCGGCACACCGACCTTCTTCGTCAACGGCCGGCGTCACTACGGCGCCTTCGACCTGGAGAGTCTCAAGGCAGCCGTGAAGACGGCGCGGGCTCAGCTACTGCGATGAACGCCACCCCGGACTGCTGAACCAGGTCCGCGCCGAGCCGAGCCCGTGGTGGTCCGATTCCGGTACGGCTCACGCTATGCAGCACGGCGACGATCACTCAGCGAGCGATTTGCCAGGTCGCTCGACCCTTCGTTTTCATGGGACGGTGATGGTGATCCGACGGCCGCTGGCCGCGTTGGCCATGCTCGCGCTCCTGGCCGGCTGCACGTCGCACGGTGGAACCACTTCACCCGGCGGCCCCGCGTCGCCTGTGTCCCCGGTGTCGTCGGCCGAAGCTTCCTCGACCACCGGCGGGCTGCCGGGCTCGTCGGCAACCCTGCGGTCGCGTCCGAGCACCCCGACGCGGACGCCTGTTGCCGTTTCGTCGCTGTCGGCCCAGGCGCGCGCCGCCGGGCTGGTCGACATCCGCTCGATCGTCCCGGATGCCATCGTCGACCTGCGTTATGCGACCAGCGACAACTTCGTCGGCGTGCGGCTGTACCCGGCCGGCGCGCGTTGCCTGGTGCACAGCTCGATGGCGGCCGGTCTGGTCGTCGCCGCCAGACAGTCGCGCAGCCACGGTGAGCTGCTGGTCTTCTGGGACTGCTACCGACCACACGCCGTCCAGGTGCGGATGTTCCAGCTCGTCCCCGACCCGAACTGGGTCGCCCGGCCAGGCCCGTACGCCCGCAGCCATGAGGCGGCCCGCTCGGTGGACGTGACGCTCGCCGGCGTGGCAGCGACCCAGGCCTGCCCGCTGTCCCGGCGCGTGCAGGGCCACTGCCTGCTCGACATGGGGACCGACTTCGACGACTTCTCGGTCCGTGCTCACGCGTTCGCGGCCGACGGTGTCACCGCGCAGCAGCATGCGAACCGGGCGCGGCTGCGCGCCGCCATGAACGCCGGCGGCATCACCGTCTACTCAGGTGAGTGGTGGCACTTCGACGGGCCGGGTTCCGCGATCGCGCGACCGCAACTCGACGTCCCCCTCACCTAGCGGCCGTGGCGCCGGCTGGTCGCGGCAGGGGGTGGGTGGCACGGTGGTGCGGTGACGGCACCCAACGCGAAGGCCGATCTGCTCCGCTACCTGCAGCGCGGACGTGAGGCGGTGGTGTGGAAGGTCGACGGACTGTCCGAGTACGACGCCCGCCGACCGCTGACGCCGACGGGCACCAACCTGCTCGGGCTGGTGAAGCACCTCGCCGGCGTCGAGGCGGGTTACCTCGGCGAGGTCTTCGGCCGGCCGTTCGACGAACCGATGCCGTGGCTCGACGACGGTGCCGAGCCCAACGCCGACATGTGGGCAACGCCTGAGCAGTCGCGCGCGGAACTCATGGACCTGTACCGGCGGGTCTGGGCGCATGCGGACACCACGGTGGCGGCCCTGCCGCTCGAGGCAACGGGTGAGGTGCCGTGGTGGCCCGCCGAGCACCGCACGCCGTCGCTGCACCGCGTGCTGGTCCATCTCATCGCCGAGACCGACCGGCACGCCGGGCATGCCGACATCGTGCGTGAGGTCATCGACGGCACGGCGGGCCTTCAGGCCGAGGCGCTCAACCTGCCCGGGGCCGACGCGCACTGGTGGGCCGGTTACCGCGACCGCGTCGAGCAGGCGGCCCGGGAGGCCGACGAGCGGGGCAGCTGAGCCCGCGGCGCGGTTCAGTCGTCGTCGTCCGTATCGCCCGGCGGTGGACGCCCGTCCCGGGGGGACGCCGTCTTCAGCGGCACTCCGAACGGCCCCACCTCGGCCCCCCCTTGCGGGTCGCGACCCGACATCGCGGTGACGGTGCGGTGCGCACCCCCGGCGTGCGCCTCCTTCTCGAGACGTTCCGTCAGGTGCGGGTAGTGCGCCTCGAAGGCGGGCCGCTCGGAACGGATGCGCGGAATGGAGGTGAAGTTGTGCCGCGGAGGCGGGCTGGAAGTCGCCCACTCCAGCGAGTTCCCGTGGCCCCACGGGTCGTCGGCGGTGACGATCTCACCGAAGCGGTACGACCGGTAGACGTTGACGACGAAGAAGATCATCGAGGCGCCGAGAACGAACGAGCCGACCGTCGAGATCGTGTTCAGCGTCGTGAACCCGTCAGCGGGTAGGTAGTCCGCGTAGCGACGCGGCATGCCGCTCGCGCCGAGCCAGTGCTGCACCAGGAACGTGGTGTGGAACCCCAGGAACGTGAGCCAGAAGTGCACCTTGCCGAGCCGCTCGTCCAGGTAGCGGCCGACGAACTTGGGGAACCAGAAATAGACGCCCGCGAACGCCGCGAACACGATCGTCCCGAACAGCACGTAGTGGAAGTGCGCGACCACGAAGTACGTGTCGGAGACGTGGAAGTCCTGCGGCGGGCTGGCCAGGATCACGCCCGTGAGCCCACCGAACAGGAAGGTCACCAGAAACCCGATGCACCACAGCATCGGGGTCTCGAAGGTGACCGATCCGCCCCACATCGAGCCGATCCAGTTGAAGAACTTGATGCCGGTCGGGACGGCGATCAGGAACGTCATGATCGAGAAGAACGGCAGCAGCACC
>JAVHVN010000091.1:0-17431 GCA_032160545.1 Pseudonocardiales bacterium
GTGGTCAGGTAGAAGACCGAGCCGTAGCCGGTGGCCGAGATGGTGTTGCCGTCGTGCACCTGCATGCGGTACTCGTTCGCCTGCCCGAGCACGAACGCCAGACCCATGAAGAAGGTGATGGTGAACCAGCGCCGCAAACCGAAGACATCGCCCTTCTCGGCCGCGAACACCCCCCACTGGCAGGTGAAGCTCGACGCCACGAGGATCACGGTGAACGGCAGCGCGTAGCCGACGCTGAGCTTGATGTTGGCCCCGTCGGGCAGCGTCATCGGCCAGTCGCCCGAGTGCACCGAGCGCACCGTGAAGTACATGGCGAACAGTCCGGCGAAGAACATGAGCTCGCTGGAGAGCCAGACGATGGTGCCGACGCTGACGATGTTCGGGCGGGTCAGCGAATGGACCTTGCTGGACTCGAAGCTGGGCGCGCTGGCTGTCGAGGTCACGTAGGCATTATGGCGTGTCGGAACGGGGCATCGACCTCGGGGTGGGCCCCTTGTCGCGGGGTGTCGGCCACGCTGCCGACGCCGCGCGGACGACCGCACGGAACGGGTGTCGGCGGCCCGCCGATACGATTCGCCACATGAGTTCGCCGGACCTCTCGAACCAGCGCGTGAGCGTCGTCGTGTACAGCAATTCCGCCGATGTGCGGGCCGAGGTGCTCACGGCCGTCGGCCGGCGACCCGCCCCGGACTGCCCCCGCATCGACTGGATCGAATGTGCGACGTACGACCAGGTCGTCGCGCAGCTCGACGAGGGCGGCCTGGACCTGGTGATACTCGACGGCGAGGCGCAGCCGACCGGCGGCGCGGGCCTCGCCCGGCAGTTCAAGTACGAGATCGAGGACTGCCCGCCCCTCGTCGTACTGATCGCGCGCAAGCAGGACGGTTGGCTGGCCAGCTGGTCTCTGGCGGACGCGGTGATGGTCCAGCCGGTCGAGCCGGTGGCTGCGGCCGCCGTCGTCGCCGACCAGCTGCGCCGCCGCGCACGGGGCATTCCCGTCGTCCGGTGAAGACCGGCACCACATGACGACGGCGGACGGGACCGCAGCGCCGGTCGAGCATTCGTGGCCCGCGCTCCTGACGGCGCTGATGCGCGGCGACGCCCTCCCGGCTACAGCGACCGCGTGGGCGATGGACGAGATCATGGCGGGCGAGGCGACGGCTGCGCAGCTGGCGGCGTTCGCCGTCCTGCTGCGATCGAAGGGTGAGACGCCCGACGAGATCGAGGGGCTGGTGAGCGCCATGCTGGCGCGCGCCACGCCGGTCGCGGTCAGCGGCCGTGCGGTGGACGTCGTCGGGACGGGCGCCGACCGGGCGCACACGGTCAACATCTCGACCATGGCGGCGCTCGTCGTCGCCGGATCGGGACGCCCGGTGGTCAAGCACGGCAATCGCGCCGCGACCTCGCTGTGCGGAACCGCGGACGTGCTCGAGGAACTTGGTGTCGTCATCGACCTTCCCGCCGCGGGCGTGGCGCGCTGCGTCGAGCAGACCGGCATCGGTTTCTGCTTCGCACCGGTGTTCCACGCGGGCATGCGGCACGCCGGTGCGCCGCGCCGCGAGATCGGCGTGCCTACGTTCTTCAACTTCCTCGGCCCGCTGAGCAACCCCGCGCGGGTCAACGCCTCGGCCATCGGATGCGCCGAGCGGCGGATGGCGCCGGTGATGGCCTCGGTGCTCGCGCGCCGTGGTGACAGCGCGCTGGTCTTCCGCGGCGACGACGGTCTGGACGAGCTGACGACCACCACGACCTCGAGCGTGTGGGTCGCCGCCGGAGGCGCGGTGACCGAGGCTGTCGTCGATCCACGACGCCTCGGCATCACCCCAGTTGGCGCCGAGGCGTTGCGGGGCGGCGACCGCGTGCACAACGCCGCCGTCGTGCGCGACGTGCTGACCGGTGCGGGCGGGGGAGTGCGCGACGTCGTCCTGCTCAACGCCGCAGCAGCGATCGCCGCCTTCGACGGTGTGAACTCCGGCGCGCTGGACGACCAGCTCGCCGTCGCGCTGGTCGTCGCGGCCGAGTCCGTCGACAGCGGCGCGGCCGCGGCCGTCCTGGACCGATGGGTCCGGCTGAGCCGAGAACTGGCCACCCGCGCGGACTGAGGGACGCCGAGAGACACTGATGGCGTGCGCCCCGCTCGCTCCCGCCGCGTCCCGCCGCTCGCTGCCGGCGCGTGGGCACTCGGCGCGCTCCTGATCGCGGTACTGGCGTGGCAGGTCGCCCGGTACCGCTCGTCCTACGGGTCGATGGCCGGAATGCACCACCACTCGACAGCGGATGCGCTTTACCGCGCGGGCGACGGACCGCTCGGGCCCCTGTTCGGTCGCGCCCTGCTCACTGCCTGGCATCTCGACGCCGTCGCGGTCGCCCTGCTCGTGCTCGCGGCTGCGTGGTACCTGACGGGCGTCGCGCTCGTCCCGGTTCGCTCGCCAGGGCGGCGGTGGCCGTTGTCGCGCACGCTGTTGTTCTTCGCCGGGCTGGCCGTATGCGCGTGGGCCACGAACGGCAGCGTTGCGGTGTACGACCAGGCGCTGTTCACCGCTCACATGGTCGGGCACCTCGCGTTGGTGATGCTCGCGCCGGCGCTGATTATGTACGGCCGGCCGTTCGGCCTGGCGGTGGCCGCCTCGGCGCCGGCCGGGCGGTCACGGATCGAGCGCGTACTCCGCGGGCGGGTCGTCTCCTTCGTCATCGCACCACCCGTCGCGCTGGCCACCTACACCGCGGTCATCGTGGGTAGCCACCTCACCGGCGTGATGGACGTCGTCATGCGCACGACGTGGGCCGGGCAGCTCGAGCATCTGGTGTACCTGGTCGTCGGGTTCCAGTTCTTCGTCCTGGTGGTCGGCGACGAACCGATCCGCTGGCGGCTGTCGGCTCCGGCGCGATGGCTGCTGCTGGCCGTGGCCATGGCCGTCGACACCTTCACCGGCATCGTCCTGATGCAGCAGACCAACCCGATCGCCATGCTCGGCGCGCCCGGCCTGACCGTGAACCCGATCAAGGACACGCACACCGGCGGCGCGATCATGTGGTTCGGCGGTGACGCGATCATGGCCGCCGTCATGGTGGTGGTCGTCATGGCGTGGCTGCGGCAGGCCGAGCACCAGGCGGACGAGCCGGGCTGGCTGGAGCAGGCCCGCCACGCGGCGTTCAGCGAACACACCGGTGGCACGGCGCAGCCGCCGGAACAGTTCGACGAGGACGACGCCGCGCGGGCGTCCTACAACGAGTGGCTGGGGACGCTCAACCGTCGGCGCTGAGCGGCCGAGCGCGTCACTCGAGGCCGATGGAGAAGGTCGACTCGAGGTCGTGGCGCGAGTACGAGCGGAATGCGATGTGGGTGTCGGTGTGCACGACGCCCGGAACCTTCGACAGCCGGCCGGCGATCACCTCGGCGATCTGTTCGAACTCGCGCACCCGCACGACGGCGATCAGGTCGACGTCACCGGCGACCGAGTAGACCTCGCTGACGCCGTCGACGCCGGCGATCGTCTCGGCCACCTCGGGGATCTTGTCGGCCTCGACAGACACCATGACGATCGCTGTGATCACGTGGTCATCGTAAGGGCCCTGACGGCACCGACGGCAGCTTGTGGGCTAGGCGGAGGCGCGCGCGGGCCGGGCGACGACGGGCAGCCGCCGGCGATCGGCGAACGGATCGGCCGCCCGGGGCGCACCGACCGCGCCGAGGTAGCTGCGCAGGCCGCCTGCGCCGAACGCGGGCATCGCCCACGGGTCGGACGCGCGCACCAGCCGGGTGCCGGGCTCCTCGAGCCACCGCAGCAGGCACTCGGTCTCTTCGGCCAGTACCTCGTGGGAGGCGTCGACGGCGTCGGCAGTGGCGAGCAGCGCGTCGATTCGCGGCACCGGCGGCACACCGCGCGCCGCGACCCCCGCCGCGACGAGCCGACCGTGCCGGAGGACCGAGAGCTCCCAGCCGCCCTCGCCGTCGGGTCGCGCCGCCACCAGCTCACCGATCGAGCGCAGCGCCGACAGTCGTTGCATGCGCGCCACCGCTCGCACGACGGCGGCGATGCGGTCGCGAACGACCGCGGCCTGCTCGAATCGCTGCGCGACGGAGAGCTCCTCGAGGCGACGCTGCAGCGGAGCGACGAGGGGCCGCACATCGCCGGCCCACGCCGTCGCGACCAGCGTGGCGAGCTCGGCGTACTCGGCAGGTGTCGTGCCGTGCTCGCACGGCGCCGAACACCGGCCGATGCCGGCCAGCGCGCACGCCGCGCGGACCACGCGGCCGGCAGACAGCCGGTCGGTGCATTGGCGCAGCGGCACGGCATCGTGGATCGCGTCGCGCACGGCCTCGGCTTGGCGCTGCGAGCGCAGCGGGCCGAGATACGACGCGCCGTCCGCCTTGGCGGCACGTACGACCGACAGCCGGGGGTAGGCCTCGGTCGTGAGCTTCAGCCAGACCGCGCGCTCGGGAAACTTCGAGCGCCGGTTGTAGCGCGGCTTGTGCGCCGCGATGAGGCGCAGTTCGCGGACCTGCGCCTCGAGCGCGTGTGCGCACTCGATCGGGTCGACGCGCTCAGCGAGGCCGACCATCTCGCCCATCCGGGTGCGGGTCTCGCTCGAGACGAAGTACTGCCGGACCCGGGTGCGCACGTTGCGACTCGTGCCGACGTACAGCGGCGTGCCGCGCGCGTCACGGAATACGTAGACGCCCGGGCCGGTGGGGAGTCCGTCGGCCAGGTGCCGCTTGCGCCGCTGCGCGTCGGTGACCTGTGCGGTGAACGCGCGCAACTCGGGCAGGGACTGGACGCCGAGGTTGCCGAGGCGCCCGATCAGGGCGTGCAGCACGTCGACGGTGGCACGCGCGTCGGAGAGCGCGCGATGGTTCGGCGTCGTCGACGCACCCACGAACTGCGCCAGCGTGGCGAGCTTGCAGTTGGGCACCTCGTCGCGGGTGAGGACGCGGCGGGCGAGGACCGCGGTGTCGACCACCGCGAACCCCGGCCATGCCAGCTGCATGGTGGTGGCGGACGCGCGGAGGAAGCCGACGTCGAAAGGTGCGTTGTGGGCGACCAGCACGCTGCCCCGGGCGAACTCGAGGAACGCAGGCAGCACCGCGCCGATCGGAGGCGCCGTGCGGACCATCGCGTCGGTGATCCCGGTAAGCACGCTGACGAACGGTGTGATGGGCACGCCCGGGTCGACGAGGGTCTGGAACTCGCCCAGCACCTCACCCCCGCGGACCCGGACCGCGCCGATCTCGGTGATCGCGTCGGAGGCGCTCGAACCACCGGTCGTCTCGAGGTCGACGACGGTGAACGTCGTCGTTCGCAGGGGCTCACCCAACTCGTCAAGGGTGGTCTGCACCCAGGCCGTCGATCCCATGAAGGGGACCGTAGGCGGAGGTTCCGACGAAACGGCGGCGGCACGCCCTGCGCGCGTAACCTCCAGTCGTGAGCGGGTCGGAGGGCGACGATGGGCCGCCGACCCGTGCCGACGGGGCGGATCGCACGTCCTGTGCCTCCGGTGCCGACATTGCCCATGCTTCCGCTCCCGCCCTGCTCGAGCCGGCCCGCCAGCGGCTGCTGGTGATCGCCGCGGACGTGCTCGGGCATCTGCCTCCGGACGAGATCCCGCAGGCGCTGCGCCCCATCGCGCGGTTCGCTGCGGCCAAGCGCGCGCGACTCGGGGCGGCCGCCCTGTCGGCCGCTCTCGACGCCGACGAAACCTTCCGCGGCCGGGTGGCCGAGGTGGTCGCCGACGCGACCCCGCAGCTCGTCGAGGCGGTGCGCAAGGGCGATCCGACCGTCGCCTCCGATCCGGTCGACGTCGCCGTCGTGGCGTACCTGGAACGCGGCGACGGCTGGGCCGACGTGCTCGCGGCGGCCAACGCCCGCGCGCTGGCCGAGGCCGGTTCGGCGGACCGCGCCGCCGACGAGCTGGCCCGGCTTCGTGACGAGGTCAGCGATCTGCGCGCGCGGGTGCGTACCACGGCGCTGCGGGCACGTGACGACGTCGCGGCGGCGACCGCCGAGGTGAGCGCGCAGGTTTCCGAGCTGCGCCGCGACCTGCGCCGCCGAACGGGCGAGCTGCGGGTGGCTGAGCGGGCGAGGGACGACGCACTCGCCGAGCTGGCCGTCCTGCGCAGTCAGCAGCAGGCCACCGAGAGCGCGCGCGACGCCGAGGCACGGCGCCTGCGAGCGCGGATCGCCGAGCTCGAGCGGGCGGGGGAGTCGGCCCGTCGCGACGCCCGTGCCGATCGCGAGCTGGACGACGCCCGGCTGTGGCTCCTCGTCGACACGCTGACCGATGCCGCCGCGGGCATCCGTCGTGAGCTCTCTCTCGCGCCGCCCGTGCTGAGCCCGGCCGAGGCCGTTGCCGGCGCGGCCACCGCGGCGCCGTCCGCTCCGGCGCGGCGAGCCGACGACCCCGCCGCGGTCGACCGGCTGCTCGCGCTGCCGAACGTCCATCTCATCCTCGACGGCTACAACGTCACCAAGACCGGCTATCCCGAGCTGCCCCTCGCGATGCAGCGCAACCGGTTGATCGGCTCGCTCGCCGCAGTCGCGGCCCGGTCCGGGGCGGAGGTCACCGTCGCCTTCGACGGCGGCACCAGACCGCCCGCCCAGCCGCCGGTGCCGCGCGGTGTGCGGGTGCTGTTCAGCGCGGGGGGCGAGATCGCGGACGACCTGATCCGGCGGCTCGTCGCCGCCGAGCCGCCTGGACGCCCACTGGTCGTCGTGACCTCCGACCAGCAGGTGGTGACCGACGTGCTTGCCGCCGGCGCCTGGACCGTTCCGTCCGCGGTGTTCCTGAGCCGGTTGGGCTGAGCGGGCGAAAACTGTCGGAGGGGACTCCTACCGTCCGGGGCAGTGGATCTCCGACGAACGGGAGTAACCGATGCTCATCGACTGCGACACCTGCACCATCCGCGGTGCCGGGTGCGGCGACTGCGTCATGACGGTCATTCTCGGCAATCCGGCTGTTCCGGTGGAACTCGACGACGTCGAGCGCGGTGCCGTCGACGCGCTCGCCGCGGCTGGGCTCGTACCGCCGCTGCGGCTCGTGTCCGGATTGTCCGAACGCAATCAGGACATTGCGTGAGATTCGTCATGACACGCGTCGGTGAGAAACCGCGGGGCACGTTGCATCGGCTCGAACCGGGCCGTAACCTTTCCGAGACCTTGCGGCTGGCTGACGACCGAACCGGACGTCACCCGAGGTCACCGCCGAATCGCACGAGATCCGTCGCGCTCTCTCTCCGGAGCACAGCGGGTCGCGAACCGGGGACCCAACAGTTCCCTGGGGTGAATCGGCACGTCACACCGGCTCCCGCCGGAGGGTCGTGCCGTAGGGCTTCTTCCGGCCCGAACCCGTCAGCTAACTCGGTAGGCGGCAGAGGAAGAAAGGGTTCACGCCAACTGTGGCGATTCGACTCCCCCGTCGTATGCAGTTCGTTCTCTCGACCGCAGCGCTCGTCGCAGCGCTGACCACCGCCGTGGTGGTGCCGTCCATCGCCGCGGCAACCCCCGACCAGCCGGCACCGACCGTGACGAGCGTCCAGCAGCGCCTCGGCGCGCTGGCCCTGAAGAACACCGACCTCGTCGAGAAGTTCGACCGCGCGCGCATCGACGTCGCCACGAAGCAGCGGGCGGCGACCGAGGCCTCCGCAGCCGCGACGCGCGCCGCCGCCGACTTCGACGCAGCCCGCAGCGACGTGTCGGCCACCATGGCCGCGGCCTACGAGGGCGGTTCGTTCAGTGCCACCGGCGCTCTGCTGTCCAGCAACAGCGGGCAGAACTACCTCGAGAAGCTGCAGACGCTCGACATGCTCTCCGCCCACGCCACCCAAGTGGCTGCCCGGCTCCAGACGGCCAACGCGAATGCCGACGCAGCGTCGGCGAAGGCGGCGACGCTGCTCAAGGCAGCCAAGGCCCTCGAGGCCACGCTGACGGGCCAGCGCACCGAACTGGACAAGCAGATCTCGAACTACCGCACGCTGCTAGCCACGCTCAACAGCGCGCAGCGGGCCGACTACCAGCGCGCGCTTGCCCCGCCGGTCAGCACGACGGCGCTCACCACGGTCACGGCAAGCGTCCTGGCCGCCCCGGTCAGCAACAAGGCCGCGGTCGCCGTCAAGTTCGCGCTCGCTCAGGTCGGCAAGCCCTACGTGTACGGCGCCGCCGGTCCGGACTCGTACGACTGCTCGGGGCTGACGATGGCGTCCTGGGCAGCGGCGGGCGTCTCGCTGCCCCACTCGTCGGAGATGCAGTTCACGATGGGGACATCGGTGTCGATGAACGCACTCGCACCAGGCGACCTGGTGTTCATGTACGGCCCGCCGCCCGGCCACGTCACCATCTACATCGGCGACGGGATGATGGTGTCCGCACCGACCGAGGGGCAAAACGTCAGCGTGGTGCCGGTGAGCTCGTTCAGCTCCGACATCGTCGGGGCGCGCCGCTTCGGCTGACCTCGGTCCGGTCAGGTTCCATCAGCGATCATGGGCGCGTGCCACTGATCCCTCGCCCGTCACGACGGCCGCGCCGGTTCGGCGCGGCCGTCGCGTGTGTGGCGTTGCTGCTCGCCGGATGCGGCGGGCACTCGGGCGCGTCGGCACGGCCGCCAACGCTGGCCGAGGTGAGCGCACTCCTGGCGCGGCACGGCGCGGCGGTCACCGGCCACTCCGGCTCGAAGTTCCTGGCCGACGTGGACGCTTCAGGTGCAGCCACCGACTTCCGCACCCGGCAGTCCGCCGAGATCGCGGCGCTCGCCGCGGTGCCCCTGCAATCGTGGTCGTACCAGGTCTCGTCACCCGTCACCGACGGGGCGGCGCTCGCTGCGGCAAGCAAGCGGTTCGGCGCGCCCGCCACCATCGTGCACCTGTCCTTGCAGTACCAACTGGCCGGCGTAGACCCCGAGCCGTCCGTGCACGACCTCTGGTGGACCTTCGTCCGGCGCGGGGGGTCGGTGTTCGCCGCGGCCGACGACGACCTCGCGCGGACCGGCGGGACGAGCTGGCGCGGGCCGTGGGACTTCGGGCCGGTGCAGGTGTACCGGGGCGCTGCGAGTCTCGTGCTGAGCCATCCGGGCAGCGGTGTGAACCCCGCCGCAATCGGGGCCGCCGCCGACGCGGCCGTCCGGGCGGTGTCGGGCGTGATCGGAACCGGATGGGCGCAGCGGGTCGGGGTCGTCGTCACCTCCTCGGCCACCGAGCTCGACGCGCTGGGTGGCGACTCCGCGGTGACGGATATATCCGCGGTCACGGTCTTCGACCTCGCCCCTGGCGCCGACGGCGCGCCGACCGGTGCCCGGGTGCTCCTCGACCCGGCGAGCGTTGCCCGGCTGACGCCCACCGGCCTCGCGACCGTCCTGCGCCACGAGATCACGCATATCGCCACGGCGGCCGCGACCACGATCAACTCGCCGCGATGGCTGGTCGAGGGACTCGCAGAGTACGTCGCGAACCTCGGCGATCGGCGCCCGCCGACGACGATCGCCGCCGAGCTGCGCCGGGAAGTCGTGGCCGGCACGGTGCCGGCCGCGCTGCCGACCGACGCCGAGTTCGCCGCTGGCGCTGCGCGCGCGGCCCAGGCCTACGAGGAATCCTGGCTGGCGTGCCGGCTGATCGCCGCGCGCGCCGGCACCGCGGGGCTGCTGCGGCTGTACCGGACGGTCGGTGCAAGCGCCGCTCCCGGCGACGGGCCGGTGACCACGGGGATGCGTGCCGTGTTGCACGAATCCGTCGCACAGTTCGTGGCCCAGTGGCGGGCCTATCTGACGAGAACGCTGCGATGAGGCGGACGCTGATCGTCACGAACGACTTCCCGCCCCGGCAGGGCGGTATCCAGTCGTTCGTCGCGGAACTCGCGCGCCGGCAGCCCCCGGGCAGCGTGGTCGTCTACGCATCCGACTCAGCCGGCTCCGCCGAGTACGACGCCGCCCAGCAGTTCCCGGTCGTACGGCATCCCACCGGGCTGCTGCTGCCGACTCCCGCCGCGCGCTCCCGAGTGCTCGCCACCATGCATGCCCACGACTGCACAGCGGTCTGGTTCGGCGCCTCCGCGCCGCTCGGCCTGCTGGCGACGTCGGTCCGCGGCGCCGGCGCCGAACGGATCGTCGCGAGCAGCCACGGCCACGAGATCGGGTGGGCGCGGCTGCCTGGCGGGCGGCAGGCGCTGCGCCGCATCGGCAGGACGTGCGACGTCATCACCTACCTCGGCGAGTACACCCGTAGCCGGATCGCCGGGGCCCTCGGCCCCCACGCGCGGCTCGAGCAGTTGTCACCGGGGGTGGACGTCGAGACCTTCCACCCGGGCATCGATCCGACCGCGCTGCGGGCGCGGCTCGGCCTGGCCGATCGCCGGGTTGTCGTGTGCGTCTCGCGGCTGGTGCCACGCAAGGGGCAGGACACCTTGATCGAGGCGCTGCCCGCGGTGCACGAGGCCGTGCCCGACGCCGCCCTGCTCATCGTCGGCTCCGGTCCGTACCGCGAGCAGCTCGAGGCGTCCGTGCGGCGCCTGGGCCTCGAGCGCTCGGTGGTGTTCACCGGGGGCGTCCCGCAGGTCGAGCTGCCGCGGCACTACGCGGCGGGCGACGTCTTCGCCATGCCGTGCCGCACCCGCCGCGCCGGCATGGACGTCGAGGGCCTCGGCATCGTCTACCTGGAGGCCTCAGCCGTGGGACTGCCCGTCGTCGCCGGGGACTCCGGGGGTGCGCCCGACGCGGTGCGCGAGAACGAGACCGGCTACGTCGTGCCCGGAGGCGACCCTGCCGCGCTGGCGCGCCGGCTCACCGAGCTGCTCGGCGATCCCGCCGCGCGCGACCGCATGGGCAAGGCGGGTCGGGCCTGGGTCGAGCGGGAGTGGCGTTGGGACGTGCTGGCCGAGCGCCTGCGCGGATTGTTGCAGGACTGAGGGCTCCGGGGGGTCTCTCAGTCGCCCTTGCCGCCCGCATACAGCGCGGCGATCTGCTCGGCACACTCGCTCACGACGACGTTGCGCTTGAGCTTCATCGACGGGGTGAGCTGGCCGCCGGCTTCGGTCCAGTCCTCCTCGAGGATGGTGAACTTGCGGATCGACTCGGCCTTCGACACCGCCTTGTTCGCGTCGTCGATCGCGTTCTGGATCTCGGCGTGCAGCTCGGGATCGTCGGCGAGGGACGCGATCGTCGTGTCGGCGGGCTTGCCGTGCTGGTCGAGCCATTGCGGGAACGACTCGGGGTCGATGGTGACCAGGGCGGCGATGAAGGGCTTCTGGTCGCCCACCACCAGGCATTGGCTGACGAGCCAGTGCGCGCGAACGCGGTCCTCCAGAACCGCCGGCGCGACGTTCTTGCCGCCGGCCGTGACGATCAGCTCCTTCTTGCGCCCCGTGATCCGGACGTAGCCCTCGTCATCGATCTCGCCGATGTCGCCGGTGTGGAACCAGCCGTCGGTGTCGATCGCCTCGGAGGTCGCCGACTCGTTCTGCCAGTAGCCGTCGAAGACCATCGGGGACTTGAACAGCAGCTCGCCGTCGTCGGCCACCCGGACGGTGACGCCACCGACGGGCCGGCCGACCGTGCCGACCTTCAGCGCGTCGGGACGGTTCACGGTGACGCCCGCGGTCGTCTCGGTGAGGCCGTACCCCTCGTAGATGGTCACGCCGACGCCACGGAAGAAGTGACCCAGGCGGGCACCGAGCGGCGCACCGCCGGACACTGCGGCGACGCAGTTGCCGCCGAGCGCGGCACGCAGCTTGCCGTACACCAGGCGGTCGAAGACGGCGTGCTTCAGCTTCAACGGCAGTGGCGCAGGGCGACCGCCGACCGTCGCCTCGGAGTATGCGATGGCGACCGCCTCGGCCGCATCGAAGATCTTGCCCTTACCGCTGGCGTGCGCCCGCTGCTTGGCCGAGTTGTAGACCTTCTCGAAGACTCGGGGCACGGCCAGCACGAACGTCGGCTTGAAGCCCGCGAGGTCGTCCAACAGGTTCTTGACGTCGGGCGTGTGGCCGAGCGTGCAGCCCGCGGCCAGGGCGCCGATCTCGATCGCGCGGCCGAACACGTGCGCGATCGGCAGGAAGAGCAGCGTCGAGGTGCGCTGGTTGAAGAACTCGTCGAGGCCGTCCCGCAGTTCGACCACCTCGTTGACGAAGCTGCGGTGGACGAGCCGGCAGCCCTTGGGGCGGCCCGTCGTGCCGGACGTGTAGATGATCGACGCGAGGTCGTCGAAGTGCACCGCCTCGCGGCGCTTCGTGACCTCGTCGTCGGAGACCTCGCCGTCGGCGGACACCAGCGCTTCGAGGCCCCCCGCGTCGAAGGACCAGACGTGCTCGAGGTCGGGCGACTGGGCGCGCACCCCCTCGACGATCGCCAGGTGCTCGGCCGTCTCGACGAACGCGGCCCGGGCACCGGAGTCGGACAGGATCCAGTCGACCTGCTCGGCGCTCGAGGTCTCGTAGATCGGGACGACCGCGGCGCCGACGGTGAACAGCGCCATGTCGACGAGCGTCCACTCGTAGCGGGTCTTGCTCATCACCGCGACGCGGTCGCCGTGCTGGATGCCGGCGGCGATCAGCCCTTTCGCGACCGCGGTCACCTCGTCGGCGAACTGGCGCGCCGTGACGTCCGTCCAGACGCCGTTCGCACGCCGCCGCAACGCGACGTGCGCGGGGCGGTTCGCGGCGTTGGCGAAGACGAAATCAGCGGTGTTGGTCTCGGTCAGCGACGTGACCTGGCTGGCGACGTGGAGCTCGCGCACTCGTCCGCCGTCCTCTCGACAGAAGGGGATTCGCACTGTGACGGCACGGTTACCGCCGAGTTGCGTACGGCAGAACGGTAACGCGTCCGGCGTCACCTGGCACCTTGTGCGGGATGCCCGCCGTGGCAGCATGTCCGGCGTGCCGGACATCGACGTGATCGACTCGACGTGGATCTGCGCCCGGCCACGGCAGGTCGCCGCGGTCGTCGCCGAACCGGCCAACTGGCGACGCTGGTGGCCGAAGCTGCGCCTGGACGTCGAGGAATGGCGCGGGAACAAGGGCGTCAGGTGGACGGTGCAGGCACCTGAGCTCGCGGCCGCCGGCACCATGGAGATCTGGCTCGAGCCCGCGTTCGACGGGGTCGTCGTGCACTACTTCCTGCGCCTGGACGGGGTCGGCGGCCGCCCGATGGGTGCGCGGCGCGCCGCCGCGGCGGCCGACGCGGCGCGGCGCGGGGTGAAGCAGACGTTCTGGGCGCTGGGCGACCAGCTCGACCCCGGCCGAACGGCACGGGTGGCGGCGCCGAACCCGCGGTAGCTCGGTAGCCTCTTCGGAATGGCGGACCAGTCGAGGCAGTCGATCGTCATCGACGCCGCTCCGGCGGCGATCATGGCCGTCATCGCCGACTTCGCAAACTACCCCCAATGGGCTGCCTCGGTGAAGAGCGCCGACGTGCTCGAGACCGGTTCCGACGGCCGGCCGCGGCACGTGGCGCTCGTCCTCGACGCCGGGATAGTGCGCGACCAGTACGAGCTGGTCTACACCTGGACCGGAACCGAGCGGGTGGAGTGGACGCTGGTGCGCGGTCAGATGATGCGCGCGCAGGAGGGCTCGTACGTGCTGCACGAGACACAGCCCGGCCGCACCGAGGTGACGTACACCCTGTCGGTCGACCTGGCGATCCCGATGCTGGGCATGCTGAAGCGCAAGGCCGAGCGGGTGGTCATGGACACCGCTCTCAAGGAGCTGAAGAAGCGCGTCGAAGCGGTGAACGTCTGAGTGGCCGCTGGGACGGCGGCGGCGACCAGGATCGTGCTGTTCACCGGCAAGGGAGGGGTCGGCAAGACGACGACGGCCTCGGCCACGGCATTGCGCCTCGCCGACCGTGGCGTGAAGACGCTGCTGCTGTCGACCGATACCGCGCATTCCCTCGCGGACGCGCTCGGCATGCCGCTGTCCGGTGAACCGGCCGAGGTCGCGCCGAGCCTGTGGGCGGTGCAGATCGACACGCAGAACCGCCTCGAGGCGGCGTGGCGCGACGTTCAGCGGTTCCTGATCGACCTGCTCTCGCGCAGCGGCGTCGACCCCATCACCGCGGACGAGCTGACGGTGCTGCCCGGCGTCGACGAGGTGCTGGCGCTGCTGGCCGTGCGCGAACTGGCCATGGCCGGGGACTGGGACGCGCTGGTCGTCGACTGCGCGCCGACCGCCGAGACGCTGCGCCTCTTGGCGCTGCCCGAGGCGCTCGGGTGGTATCTGCAGAAGGTCTTCCCCGCACAGCGGCGCATCGCGCGCGGCGTGCGCCCGATCGCGTCGATGCTGGGCCGGGGCGACGTCGTCCCGCCCGACAACATCTTCGACGCGCTGCTGCGGCTCAACGATGAGCTCGCCGCGGTGAGGCAGCTGCTCGGCGACCCCGCCGTCACCTCCGTGCGGCTGGTACTGACCCCCGAGTCGGTCGTCGCGGCCGAGGCTCGGCGCACCTTCACCGCACTGTCGCTCTACGGCTACAGCGTCGACCTGGTGATCGCGAACCGGGTGTTCCCCTCCGGCGGCGACGCGTGGCGCGAAGGGTGGGCGCGCGCCCAGCGAACGCAGCTCGCGGCGATCCGCGAGTCCTTCGCAGGCCTGCCGGTGCGCGAACTGCCCTACCGCGGTACGGAGCCGGTGGGCGCCCCGGCGTTGCGCGAGGTCGCCGCTGAGCTGTACGGCCCCCTGCCCGGCGACGACCCCGCCCCTCCCGGCGCAGCGGGCGAACTGCTGCGCATCGAACCGGACGGCGCAGGGTTCGTGCTGAGCATGGCGCTGCCGCTGGCCAGCCGCTCCGCCGTCGACGCGGTGCGCGCCGGCGACGACCTCGTCGTGACCGTCGGCGGCCACCGGCGGGTGCTGAGCCTGCCGAACGTCCTGCGCCGCTGCACGGTGGCCGGGGGGGAGTTCGACGCCGGACTGCTTCGCGTACGGTTCCGACCCGACTACCAGCCCGAGCACAGCGAGGACGAGCGCCCGTGACCGATCAGTTCGAGCAGCCGCCCGCTGGCAGCAGCGGCGCCGAACCGCCGCCCGCAGGCGCGCCGTTCGCCGCGGAGGCGCTTCGGATCGTCGCGTCGGTCCAGGACTGGGCGCGCCGGAGCTTTCCCGAGGGCAACCCGGCACCGGACGGGCACAGCGGCTCCGAGTGCCAGTGGTGCCCGCTGTGCCAGTTCGTGGCGGTGCTGCGCGGCGAGCGTCCGGAGGTCACCGAGCGGGTCGCCGACGCCGGTGCCGCGGTGGCCGGCGCGCTGCGCGCCGTGTTCGACGCCGCGGGCAGCGGCACCGCGCGCAACCCGCCGGACCGGCCGCCGCCCCCGAGGGTGCAACGCATCGACCTTGACGGCCTCGACGACGGCGGCTGAGGTGTCGCTCGCGATCGGCGTCGACATCGGCGGTACGAAGGTGGCGGCCGGCATCGTCGACGAAGCGGGCCGGGTCATCGACCGCGAGCGGCGCCCGACTCCGGGGCACGACGTCGGTGAGACCGAGTCGATCATCGTCGACGTCGTCGAGACGCTCGCGAAGCGGCACGAGGTGGCCGCCGTGGGCATCGGTGCGGCCGGCTGGATCGGGCTCGACAACGCGACGGTGATGTTCTCGCCCCACCTCGCCTGGCGCAACGAGTCACTGCTGGAGGCCCTGAGAGGGCGCATCGCGCGGCCGCTGTTCCTCGAGAACGACGCGAACGCCGCGGCTTGGGCCGAGTACCGGTTCGGGGCGGCACGCGACGAGCCGGTGGTGGTGTGCGTGACGCTCGGGACCGGCATCGGGGGTGGTCTGGTAGTCGGTGGGACGGTCTACCGGGGCGCGTACGGCATCGCCTGCGAATACGGGCACATGACGCTCGTGCCCGAGGGGCGGTTGTGCGCGTGCGGCAACCGCGGCTGCTGGGAGATGTACGCCTCGGGGCGAGCGCTCGCACGCGACGCCCGGGAGCTCGCGACGGAGTCGCCGGTTGCCGCTGCGCGGCTGCTCACGGTGGCCGGGTCGATCGACGCGCTGGACGGGCCGACGGTCACCGCGGTCGCGGCCGAAGGCGATCCGGCGGCGTCCTCGATCTGCGTCACGATGGGGCGCTGGCTCGGCCGGGGCCTGGCGAACCTGGCCGCCGTGCTCGACCCGTCGGTGTTCGTCATCGGCGGCGGGGTGTCCGAGGCCGGCGAGCTGCTGCTGCGCCCCGCGCGCGAGGAGTTCGCGCACACGCTGACGGGCCGGGGCTTCCGGCCGGTCGCCCGCGTCTTCCGGGCCGCTCTCGGGCCGGACGCGGGGCTGGTGGGCGCGGCCGACCTCGCCCGCCGCCGGGTCGGCTGAACCCCACTCGGGCAGGATGAGTCCCGTGCCGACGCTGCGCCTTCTCTCGTACAACATCCGCTCCATGCGCGACGACCGTGCGGCGCTTGTCCGAGTGATCACCGGCGCGGAGGCCGACATCGTGGTGGTGCAGGAGGCGCCGCGGTTCCTGCGCTGGCGTTCGACCTGTGCGGCGCTGGCTCGCAGGAGCGGCCTGGTGGTCGTCGGCGGTGGGCGCCCAGCCGGGGCGAACCTGATCATGTCCACCTTGTCCGTCGACGTCGACGCGGTGCATGACGTCGCGTTCAGCACGGACCCGCGCCTGCACCACCGGGGCACGGCGATCGCGGTGCTGCGCACCCGGGGCGCCCGTTTCGCGGTGGCGGGCACGCACCTGGACGTCATGCCCGAACCGCGGCTACGGCACGTCGGCGAACTGCACGCGGCCATCGACCGGCTCGTCCCGGCCGGAGTGCCGAGCATCGTGGCCGCGGACGTCAACGACCGGCCCGGCTCACCGTCGTGGAACGCGTTGACCGCCGTGCGCACGGACACCTTCGCGGCCCTCGGCATCGACGACGACCCGTTGAGCTTCACCTCGACGGCGGCGGATGCGCACCAGCGCATCGACGGCGTCTTCGTCGACCGGTCGATCACCGTCCGGTCGGGGAAGGTGTTGGACGACGCGGACGTGCTGGTGGCCAGCGATCACCGGCCGCTGCTCGTCGAACTGGAACTGCCCTAGTCCCGCTTGCGGCGGGGTCAGAGGACTGCGCCGTCGTCGTCCTCGTCGCGGCGGTCGTGCAGCCGCATGACGAGCACCGCGGCGCCGACGAGCAGGCCGCCGACGCCGAGCAGCATCGTGAAGTCGCTCGAGAAACCCAGCCGTCCGCCGAGCGCGAGCACCAGGATCGACAGCACGATGACGGCGATCGCGATGATCGTCGGCGCGGCCAGACGCGGCAGCGGCGGAGGTGGCGGGGGTACGTAGTGGTCGTCGTCGAGCCATACCGGGTCGTCGATCTGGGGTTGCTGGAAGTGCAGGCCCCAGTCCGCGTCCTCGCGCCGCAACTGGCGCTCGGCCTCGCGCACCGCGGCGACGGTGTCGACGTGCCAATCCGCGATGAGCTCGGCGAATGCCGCGTCGGTGTCGATGCCGGCGAGCGGGTCGGCGG
>JAVHVN010000100.1:0-3153 GCA_032160545.1 Pseudonocardiales bacterium
AGGGCGGTCGACGCCACCATCACGGCGAGACTCAGTGCCACGATGACGGTTACGGCAAAACGCTTCATTCGAACCATCTCCTTTCCTTCCGCAAATTGCGGACGGTGCGGGGGAAGTGCATGTCGGAGATGACTGTCGCGCTTCGCCTTAAGCGATCCCTATCAGCCGGGTTAACCCTCGCTGAGCGTTTCGTGAGATCCTGCTCAGGTTCCTCGCGCGATCGCTCGGCGGGATGACCCCGGCTCGCGTTTCGCGGTGGAGATGTGCGGGATCAGCGATCCACCGCATGTCCGAGTTGGATGGAATCTGGAGCGTCTCCCGTGTCGGCGGCTTGTTGCCGCCGCTGCTCGGCGTTCGCAAGCGCATCACGGGAGATCGGGGCGAGACGCGCGTGGGCGGCCTGGTCGGAGTTCCATTTCGGGTTGAGGGCCGGGCCTTGCGCTATCTGCCGCCCTTCGCAGGGTTCGTCGATCTGGTCGAGCCGGACGGAGATCGCTTCCGTGGAACAGCCACGTTTCTCGGCCGGGAGTTTGGCCGTTTCCTGATGACGAGGGTTACATCCCAGGCACGAGCCTTCTCGACTGGAGGTGGGCACGATGAGGGCGCTCACTTGGCACCGAGACGCTCTCCCTAGGCAGCGGCAGGCGCTCGCTCGCGCAGCAGCGCTTCAAGCGTCCGCGCCTCGAACCGCCGCAGCACCACCAACTTCGGTGCCCCATCCGGCGAAAGCGCATGCTGGAAGATCAAAGCGAGGTCGCGCCGCGGTGAGGAGAAGCCCGCCTGCGCGGTGCCTTGGGCGATCAGCCAGCGAACGTCCTCCTCGCTCAGGCTGATCCGCTTGCCATTGAGATCGACTTCCACCATCCGCCCGCCAGCTTCGTTGTCTCAAGAATAGATTCGCCGTCACCGGTCCGCCAACCTTCTTCGAGACCTTCGATCCGCTCGCGGTTGCCCGCCGTGGTGCCCAACGCTCATCATGGTCTGTGATGGCCGAGCTACCGCCTGAGTTCCAGGGCCGCAACCGAGAGGAAGCGAGACTGCTGGCCCTGTTGTGGCCGGTCGTGAACCTGGCCCTCCCACTGAGAATCGTCGTGCCCGGCGACACGGACGGGCAGAACATGCTTGCGACGACCCGATGGCTGCTGCAGCGAGTTCCCGTGGTCGGCGACGAGATCCAAGTGCTCGGACAGAACCTGCCCGTTGAGAGCGTCCTCTGGACCGACGAGCGGAAGGCCGTCGTCAAGCTCATCGAGGTGCGCGCGCCGGTGCGCATCCTCGAGGCGCTCGAAGCGGAAGGCTGGGACGTCTCGACCCGGGACCCGGAGCCGCCGAGCGAGTGGTTCGAGCCCTGACAGGGCTGCGACGCCCTAATCGGGCGCCTGGTCTGCGCCGTCGGTGTACGCGTCGAGCGCATCGCGGAGGGCGGCTCGCGTGGTGATGCCGAGCTTGGGGAAGATGCGGTGCAGGTGGTTGCCGACCGTTCGGTGGGAGAGAAAGAGACGTTCTCCAATCTGCTTGTTCGTCAGGCCCTCGGCGGCGAGTGAGGCGATCTCTCGCTCCTGGGGCGTGAGTGAGGCGCGTGCATAGTCGCCGGCGCGCGGCCTGGTTTGGCCGGTGGCGCGGAGTTCGGCCGCGGCGCGGTCCGCCCAGGGCCGGGCGCCCAGGCGCTCGAAGGTCTTGAGTGCTGCTGCGAGGCGGTTGCGAGCGGCGATCATCGTACGCTCGCGGCGAAGGTGTTCGCCGTAGGCGAGTTGCACGCGTGCATGGTCGAACTGCCAACGGTCGGCGCCGGGTATCGCCAGCGCCCGTTCGAACAGTTCGGTCACGTCCGCATCTGCGGCTGCGATTGCGGCAGAGCCGTTCTGCAGGAGGGCCATGCGGGAGGAGATTGCGGCAATGTCCGCCTCCCGCGTTGCCGCAACGTGAGCCGCCGCTTCAGCGTGTCGACCGGTGCGGACGCCCGCTTCGACCAGATCGAGGATGACCCAGAGCGCGTGCGGGACGTGCGACGCGAGCGTGCCCGCCGGGCTCAGTGCGGTTGCGTGCCGGTACGCGCTCTCGAAGTCGCCCTCGCCCATTGCTGCGAGCACCCGCGGGTGCTGCGCGAATAGCTCAGCGACACGAACGCCTCTCGGCACCGCCCAGCGAATCATCTCGTCCGCGTGCGCGCGGCTTCGGTCGAACTCGCCGCGGACGGCTTCGATCAGTGCGAGGTTGTAGTGGAAATACCACTCGAAGAAGCGGTAGCGGTGGACGTCGCAGACGCCGATTCCCTCCTCGGCAAGCTCGTAGCTCTCGTCCCATCGCCCGGTGAGGAAGTCGTCCAGGCACAGGTGCATGAGTGCGGCGAGATGGCGCCGTGCAGGACCGTCCTCCCGCCCTTGCTGGACCAGGTGCCAACAGCCTTCGCGCGAGTCGGCGAGTCGGTCGACATACACCGAAGCGGTGCCGATGCGAATGATTCGGGCCGGATCGTGCACGTCGCGAAGGCCGGCGGCGAGCGCATCGAATTCGCCGAGCGCAGTTGCAGCGGTCCGGGCCGGATCGGCGAACGTCTTGCTCGCGACCGACAGGAAGTCGGGAGGTTCCGGCCGTAGCCGGGCAAGCGCAGCGTAGAAGGGCTCCCACATGGCCGGCTTGCTGCTGAACCAGCAGATGAGCATGAGGTTCTGGATTGCCTCGATCAGGCCGGTGTTCGCGGCGTCGTAGCCGTGGTCGCCGGTCTCGATCGCGTCGACGAGCAGCCGGTGGGCGGTATTGACGTCGCCGTCGGTGTCGAGCAGGAGTAAGACGGCGGCTGCTGCTCCGTGGAGCGAGTAGGCGAGCCCCGGGTCGGTTCGGCGGGCATCGGCAAGCAAGACCGAGGCGCGTCTGAGCTCTCCGGCCTCTTCGGCGGCGATGTAGGCGGCTTCGGCGAGCCTGCGGGCCCGGTCCTCGCCGGACTGGCTGAGATTCGCGGCGCGGACGAGCGCGGCAACGGCGCCGGCGGCATCACCGCGTCTCTGGCTGCGGTGGGCAGTCTGTTGGAGAAGGAGCGCGACCTGCTCGTCCGGCCCGACCGCCGCCTCCGCGAGATGCCAGGCGCAGCGATCGGGCTGCTCTCGCCAGAGCTCCGCCAGCGCGTCATGGGCGCGGCGCCGCTCGTCGCCCGTC
>JAVHVN010000116.1:0-27029 GCA_032160545.1 Pseudonocardiales bacterium
GTGAAGGCGATCGTCAGCCAGATCCCGGTCGTCGATGGCTACCGCAACATGCGGCGGGTGCACGGCACGCTCGGCTATCGCCGGCTCTGGCAGGCGATTCTCGACGACCGCCGGCTGCGTTATGAAGACCCGAACAAGCGGTTGTATCTGTCGCACGCCAGCGAGACCCCCGACGAGGAGCTCTCGGCATGGCCATTCCCCGAGACGAAGACGACGTTCACCACGCTGCAGCAGACCGATGCTCCGCTGTACCAGAACCTCAGCACGATGGAGTCTGTCGACCTGCTGCTCAACTACGACGTCGGTCCGTTCGTCACCCGCATCTACGACACGCCCACGCTCATGATCGTCGCCGAGGGAGATGACCTGACCCTCTGGGATCTCGAGATCGAGAGCTACAACCTGATCCCGACCGAGAAGAAGAAGCTCGTCGTCCTGCCGCACACGTCGCACATGACCCTCTACAGCGACCGCAGCAAGCTCGAAGTCGCCGCCAACGAGGCCGCGCACTGGTTCGCCCAGCACCTGCTTCCCGCCTGAGCCGCCTGAGCCCAGGGGGCCCTCCCACATCTCGAGAAGGAGATGCGCACAATGGCTTCCACAGAGTCGCAGCTCGTAGACATGGCAGTGAACGGTTCGTTCCCCGATGCGATGTCCCGACGCGCATTCCTGTCGGTGCTTGGTGCTGCCGGCATCGTTGTCGGCGCCGCCGCATGCAGCTCGTCCAGCTCGGGTAGCACGAGCACCGGGTCGAAGGCCGCGGCCGGCGGCAAGATCAAGACCGACAAGACCTGGTGCCAGGTCACCACGCTCTCCAACGACTTCTTCGTCGCCTTCAACGACGGCGGCAAGCAGGCGATGGGCGCGCTCGGCTGCGCGATGGCCTCCTTCGAGGACCAGGGCAATGTCAACACCGCGATCGGCCAGGTCGGCAACGTGCGTACCGCCGGCGGCAAATCGATCTTCGGTACGCCCGCCACCGAGGCGCAGGCCGCGGCCGTCACCAAGGCGTGCCAGTCGGCGGGGATTCTCTACGCCAGCTCGTACACCGCGCCGGCGTGGTACACACCGGCCGACGCCGACAAGTGGGTCCGGTTCATCACGCCGCCGTCGGTGAAGATCGCGCAGGCGACGGCGAAGGCGCTCTTCGAGAAGGTCGGCGGTTCGGGCACGATCATTCACGTGCCGGGGCAGAAGGGGTCGTCGGCCGACGACCAGCGCACCGCTGGGATGAACGCGGCCCTCAAGGACTACCCGAACATCAAGATCGTGACCGCGGCACCGGGCAACTGGGTCGCCGAGGACGCGCGCAAGTCGTTCACGAACCTGCTGCCCTCGGTGAAGGACTTCGTCGGCGTGTTCGCGCAGAACGACAGCGAGGCCGCCGGTGTGATCGCGGCGCTCGACGCGCAGGGGATCAAGGGCAAGGTCGTCACCGGCTTCGACGGCAACAAGCAGAACATCCAATACATCGCCGACGGCAAGCAGTACCTGACGAGTGCGACGATCGGCGGCCTGACGGCCGGCCTGCTCGGTGTGACCGTGTTCGACGTGCTCAACGGTGCACCGTTCGACCTGCCCGAGAAGTTCATCTCGCAGGGCGCGCTGCTCGTCACGCCTGACAGCGCGAGCAAGGTGCTCACCAGCATCTATGGCGCGAAGCTGCCGTTCGACTGGGCCAAGATGAGCAAGGCCCTGCACCCGACGGACTGGGATCCGCAGACCCTCCTCAACCCGATCGACCCGAAGCAGTACTACGCGGGCGTGCCGCAGTCCCAGTACAAGCTGAACTCGGCCTGGGACTCCGCCGACATCGCCAAGACCCGGTCCCAATACGCCGCGGCGTTCAAGAGCGGTCCGCTCTTCGAGTTCAAGAGCTCGCTCGTCGCCTGAGTAGACCCACCGATCCCGAGAGCTGACCGACTTGCCTTCGACCTCGACGGTGACCCTCACCGATATCTCCAAGAGCTACGGAACCGTGCACGCCCTGCGCGCGGTGTCGCTCGAGGTGCATACCGGTGAGGTGCTCGGTCTGATCGGGGAGAACGGCGCGGGCAAGTCGACGCTCATCGGCGTGCTCAGCGGGACCGTCCGGCCCGACGAGGGCAGCATGACCGTCGACGGCGCCCACGCACCGCTGGGCGATCCCCGCCGGCTGTCGGCGCTGGGCGTGTCGGTGGTCGTCCAGGAGCAGGCGCTCGTCGAGTCGCTGCGCGTGTACGAGAACATCTATCTCGGCCGTGAATCGCTCGTCCCGGGTGGCAAGTTCTCGCGGGCGCGGCGGTTGAAGGCGGCGGCCGCGGCACTGCTGAGCGAGATGCACATCGATGACATCCGCCCTGATGCGCTCGTCGCCGAGCTGACCTACCCGCAGCGCCAGCTCGTCGAGATCGCCAAGGCCTTCGCCTCGGCGCAACTCACCGAACGGCCGCCGCTGATCCTGCTCGACGAGCCGACGAGCGCGTTGAGCGAGCACGAGGCCGAGCTGCTGTTCACGCTCATCGAGCGGTGGCGCCCCCGCGCCGCCTTCATCTACGTCTCGCACATCCTGCAGGACGTCGTTCGGCTCAGCAGCCGGCTGCTCGTCCTGCGGGACGGCCGGGTCATCGACACGCTGCGCAACGAGGGTGTCACCGACAGCAGGCTGCACGAGCTGATGGTCGGCCGGGAGCGCAGCGTCGACTACTACCGCGAGGACGAGCAGCACGGCGCCGCGTCGCCGGAACCGGTGATGAGCGTCAGCGGCGCGACCAAGGCCGGGGTGTTCACCGATGTCGACCTCGACGTGCGCCCAGGTGAGATCGTAGGAATCGCCGGCGTGGTGGGCTCGGGCAAGTCGGAACTCGCGGCCGCGCTCGCCGGTGCCGAGCGGATCGACTCGGGGTCGATCGTGCTGGCCGGACGGCCGCAGCCGCGGTGGACGGTGCCACTCGCCGTGCGCAGTGGTGTCTTCTACGTGCCGCCGGAGCGTGCGACCGACTCGCTGTTCACGACGATGTCGGTGCGCTCGAACATCTCGATCGGCTTCCTCGACCTGATCACCTCACGATGGTCGCGGCTGCTGCGGCTGCGGGACGAGTGGTCGAAGGCGACCGAGCTCGCGACCCGGCTGCAGGTGAAGACCGAATCGCTGTCCACGCCGATCGGCGAACTGTCCGGCGGCAACCAGCAGAAGACCGTCTTCGCCCGGTGGATGGCGCGCGAGTGCCGGGTGCTCGTGCTGGACGACCCCACGCGCGGTATCGACGTCGGCACCCGCGAGGAGATCTACACGCTGCTGCGCGGGCTGGCCACTCGCGGTGTCGGCGTCCTGCTCTGCACAGAATCGCTCGAGGAGATCATCGGTCTCGCCGACAGGATCCTCGTGCTCAAGGACGGCCGGGTCAGCGCCGAGATCGCCGCACCGGCGACTGCGAAGCCGTCCGAAATCGATATCGTCCGGCACATGATGTGAGGTTGGCAGTGACTCAGAATTCCCTCGACGTTGCACCGCCGCCCACGGCCGGCGCCCCACCGACCCGCACGTCCGGGTCGGGTGCGATGTCGTTCCTGGCGCGCTACCGCAACATCCTGGTGCCGATCGTCGCGCTCATCGTGCTCGTCGCATGGTTCGGGTCGAAGAATTCGGTGTTCATCTCGACCGGCTCGGCGCAGAACATCGAGCGGCAGATGGCGTTCCTGACGGTGCTGGCACTGGCCGGCACCTTCGTGATCCTCATCGGCGGGATCGACCTGTCCGTCGCCGCGAACGCGACGCTCGCGGGCATCTTGATCGCCAAGTGGATGGACTCGATGGGCGGCCCGCTCGCGATCGTCCTGGTGCTGCTCGTGGGCGGCGTCGTCGGGCTGGTGAACGGGGCGATCGCGACGCTGTTGAGAGTTCCGTCGTTCCTGGTGACGCTCGGGATGATGTCGGTACTCGACGGCATCTCCAACACGATCTCGCAGGGCGGGCCGGTGTCGTACAACTCCGGACTGCTGAACACGCTGGTGAACAAGTCGTCGATCCCGGGCGTGCCGAACGGAGCCCTGATCGCGTTCGTCCTCATCGTCGTGTTCACCGTGCTGATGTTCGCCACGTCCTACGGCCGGCATCTCTACGCCGTCGGCGGCAACGAGCGCGCGGCTCGGCTCAGCGGTGTACGCGTGCTGAAGGTCAAGCTGTCGGTGTTCGCGCTGTCCGGTGTAATCGCCGCGGTCGCGGGCATCATCTTCACCGGTCAGGCCAGCACCGGCGTTCCGCTCGGCGCGGACCCCAGCCTGCTGAACTCGATCGCGGCCATCGTCGTCGGCGGCACCGCGCTGTCGGGCGGAGTGGGTGGGCCGCACCGAACGCTGCTCGGCGCGCTCGTGATCGTCATCCTCGGTTCGGGCATGGACATCACGTCGGTCGACCCGTACACCCAGCTGATCGTCAAGGGCGCCGTCGTCATCGCGGCGGTCGCGCTCACCATCGACCGGCGCCGCTACGGGTTGATCAAGTGACGTCCGGACGCGTGGCCGGCAAGGTCGCGCTCGTCACTGGCGCCGCACGCGGGCAGGGGCGCAGCCATGCCGTACGCCTCGCCGAGGAGGGCGCCGACATCATCGCCCTCGACGTGTGCGCCGACCTCGACACGGTGCCGTACCCGCTCGCGCGGCCGGCCGACCTGGACGAGACGGCCCGGGCGGTCGAGGCGCTCGGGCAACGGATCCTCGCGCGCCAGGCGGACGTCCGCGACCTCGCGAGCCTCCGGGCGGCCGTCGACGAGGGTGTGGCCGAGTTCGGCCGGCTCGACATCGTGTGCGCGAACGCGGGGGTCAACAACCCGGGCGCGGCGCACGAGCTCGACGACGAGGTGTGGAGCGACGTCGTCGACGTCGACCTGAGCGGGGTGTGGCGCACCTGCAAGGTCGCGATCCCGTACCTGATCGACGGCGGCCGGGGCGGCGCGATCGTCCTCACCAGCTCGGCGGCCGGTGTGAAGGGGTACGCGAATATCGCGCACTACACCGCCGCCAAGCATGGTGTGAACGGGTTAGTAAAGTCGCTCGCTCAGGAACTCGCGCCGCATCGCATTCGTGTCAACAGCGTCAACCCGACGCAGGTGGACACGCCGATGATCATGAATGAGCCCATGTTCGCGCTGTTCTGCCCGGACGTACCGGCGCCGACGCGAGCGGACTTCGCGCCGGTGTCGCAGGCGATGCACCTACTGCCTGTTCCGTGGGTAGAGCCGCGCGACGTCAGCAACACCGTTCTGTTCCTGGCCTCGGACGAGGCCCGCTACATCACGGGCGTGGCCCTGCCGGTGGATGCCGGAGTACTCATCAAGTGACGACCAGAGGAGTGGACATGGCAGGACGCGTCGAGGGCAAGGTCGCCTTCATCACCGGAGCAGCGCGCGGGCAGGGCCGCAGTCACGCCCTGCGCCTCGCCGAGGAGGGCGCCGACATCATCGCGGTCGACCTCTGCGAGGACATCAAGTCGGTCGACTACCCGCTCGCCACGCGTGCGGACCTCGCCGAGACGGTGCGCCTGGTCGAGGCGCTCGGTCGCCGGGCCGTCGCCCGCGAGGCGGACGTGCGTGACACCGAGTCGTTGCGGGCCGCGGTCGACGCGGGTGTCGCCGAGCTCGGCCGGCTGGACATCGTGTCGGCGAACGCGGGCATCCTCTCCAACGGTCAGTCGCACGAGCTGTCGGAGGAGACCTGGGGCGACATGATCGACATCAACCTCAGCGGCGTGTGGCGCACCTGCAAGGTCGCCATCCCGCATCTGATCGCCGGAGGCCGCGGTGGGTCGATCATCCTCACCAGCTCGGTCGCCGGCCTGCGCTCGTACAACGGGGTGTCGCACTACGTCTCGGCGAAGCACGGCGTGGTCGGCCTGATGAAGACGCTCGCCCAGGAGCTCGCACCGCACAGCATCCGGGTGAACACCGTCAACCCGACGCAGGTCGACACGGCGATGATCCAGAACGACAGCATGTACCACCTGTTCGTCCCGGACGTCGAGAACCCGACCCGCGAGCAGTTCGGTGCCGCGTCGGCCGCGACGATCCTGCTGCCCGTCGACTGGGTCGAGTCGATCGACGTGAGCAATGCCGTGCTGTTCCTCGCCTCGGACGAGGCGCGCTACATCACCGGTGTCGCCTTGCCCGTCGACGCAGGCGCGCTGATCATCTGAGCGCTCCCGGCCTGGGGCGAATCAGCTGATCGACAGCAGGTAGGACCGCCAGCCGCCGAACTCGGTGATGTCCGCGCCGAGTTCGGTTGCCGACGGATCGACGACGAACCCGGTGACGGTCGTCCCGTCGTCCAGGACGGTCGGGCCGAAGGTGAGCGGCGGCGCGACCCGGGAGAACAACGCCTGTGTCGCCCCGGCGGGCAGGTCCCACACCTCGACGTCGATGCCCGCACCACGATCCGCGGTGACGAGCCCGGGCCGGGGGAACGCGCCGGGGACGAGGTGCATCCGGTAGCCCTCCGCGGTGCGCGCGCGGCGGTGCAGCCGGCCGCCGAGTTCGAGCAGCTCGCCGTTCTTCGGCTGGTCGGACAGGTGCGCACCGCAGACGGCGAGCAGCTCCCGGCCCGGCGCCAGGGCCGGCGCCGATCCCTCGCCGGTCCACCGCGCGCCCAGGGTCAGCAGCGACCGGTCGGCGAACGCGGGCGCGACGAGCTGCACCCCGAACGGAAGCCCGTCCGACCGCGACCCGGCGGGCAGCGCGAGGGCGCACAGGTCCAGCAGGTTGACCATGTTGGTGTACGTGCCGAGCCGGGAGTTGACGCCGACGGGGTCGGCCGCGACCTCCGCGAGGGTCGGGTGCCCGGGTGTCACCGGCAGCAACACCGCGTCGCAGCCGACGAAGGTCGGCATCGCCAGGGCCTTGAGCTGTGCGAGGCGGTGCATCGCCGCGAACAGCTCCGCGGCCGACAGATCGCGCCCGCCGAGCACGATGCTGCGAACGGTCGGGTCGAGGTGCGGGCCGTCGGGCTCGAGTAGCGCCCCGAACGCCGCGTAGCGCTCGGCGACGAACGGGCCGCCGTAGAGCAGCCGGGCCGCTTCGAGGAACGGCTCGATGTCGACGGGCACGAGCCGGCCCAGCGTCGCCGCGTGCTCGACCGCACGTGACCACGCCGCTGCGTGCACGGCGTCCAGATCGGGCAGCTCGCGCGGAACCGCGATCACGCGCATGTCGGTCGCGACCTGCGGCGGCGCTGCCAAGGGTGCCGGGCGGGACCAGGGATCGTCCGGGTCGAAGGCGGCGAGCACGCCGAGCGCCGTCGCGGCGAGCGAGACGGTCCGTGTGAACGTCGTGACGCAGTCGAGCGACGGGCACGCCGGCAGCAGGCCGCTCGTCGACACCAGCCCCCGCGTCGGCTTCATGCCGACCAGCCCGTTGAACGCCGCGGGCACCCGGCCGCTGCCGGCAGTGTCGGTTCCGAGTGCCAGCGGTACCACGCCCGACGCGACGGCGACCGCGCTGCCGGAGCTGCTGCCACCGCTGACGTGCAACGGCGACACGACGGAGTGGCACGCGCCGTACGGCGAGCGGGTACCCACGAGCCCGGTCGCGAACTGGTCCATGTTCGTCTTGCCGATCGGCACCGCACCGGCGGCCGCGAGCCGCGCGACCGCAGCCGAGTCGGACGTAGCGGGCGCGGTGCGCGTCGGGCACCCGCCCGTCGAAGGCAGGCCGGCGACGTCGAGATTGTCCTTGACCGCAAAGGGGATTCCGCGCAGCGGCCCGTCCTCGACGGCGGCCTCGCGAGCCGCCACCGCGCGCTCGTCGAGCAACGAGATGAACGCCGGCTGACCGATGGAGCGGGCCGCCGCCGTGGCGGCGAGGGCGGGACTCGACAGCGCGGTCACCGTGACCACCGCGCCCGCTCGGCATCGAATGCCGCGCGCCGTTGCGATCGAAGCGCAGCGATCTCGGCTGTGTGGGCTGCTTCCAGTTCGTGCACGTCGGCGAGCGCGAACGTCGCCGGCGCCGTCTCGAGGTCGGCGCGTCCCGCGGCGATGTCGGCGCGCGCGTCGGCCAGCTCGTCGGCAGTGACCGGGACGAACCGGATCCGGTCGAACTGCCGCAACAGCCACGGTGCCTCGCGCGACCCGGGAACGTGCCGCCACACCGGCACGGTCCGCCCGACGAGCTGGTAGCCGCCCGGACCCTCCATGCCGTAGATGCACAGGTAGATCCCGCCGATGCCCACGGCGTTCTGAGGGGTCCACGTCCGGGCCGGGTCGTACTTCGTCGTGACGAGCCGGTGCCGCGGATCGATCGGCACCGCAACGGGCGCGCCGAGGTACACGTCGCCGAGGCCGACGACGAGATAGGTCGCCGCGGTCACGACGTCGAACACGTCCTCGCGCGCCGGCAGGTCGTTCACCCGGCGGATGAACTCGACGTTGTCGGGGCACCACGGCGCGTCGGGCCGCACTCCGCGCTGGTAGCGCCGCATCGCCTCGTGCACCTCGGGATGGTCGAGCGCGATCGGCAGCCGCACCTCGCGCACGTCGAGGGTGACGGATTCGGGATCGGGCAGGCCGGCGGCAAGGTCGACGAGGGCGTCGGCGATGTCGTTCGGCGCGAGCAGCCGCTCGTCGACCTTCACGAGCAGCGATCGGACTCCCTCGACGATCTCGCTCACCGCCGCGCACCCGACCGAGCGCAACCGCTCGGCGAGCAGGTGCACCCACAGTCGCACGGTCAGGTCCAGCTGAGCCGGTCCCGCTTCGAGCAGCACGTGGTGATCGCCTGCTTGCCGCACGACGAACGCCGGCGCATGCTCGTGCGCCTCGACGCGACGGAGCACGGCGTCGACGGCTGTCGTCGTGCGCACGGGCACGGCCGCTGCCGGCGCGGCGAGCGACTCCAGCACCGCGGCGACGGCCGAGCGTGGATCCGCGAGCAGGATGCCCCGCGCACGATTCGCCTCGACCGCGTCCTCGGGTGAGACCGGGACGAGTCGCACGGTGTCACCCGGACGCAGTTGCGCGAGCATCCAGCGATCGGAGCGGATGACGACACACGGGACCACGAAGCCGCCGAGGCTCGGCCCGTCCGGCCCGACGATCACCGGGATGTCGCCCGAGAGCATGATGCCGCCGACCGGATAGGCACTGTCGTGGATGTTCGACGGATGGATGCCGGCCTCGCCGCCGTCGACACGGGCCCACTCCGGCGCCGGGCCGACCAGCCGGACCCCGGTGCGATCGGCGCGGTGATCGACGGACCAGGTGGCGTCGAACAGGGCCGAGAGGCCCTCGGCGGGCAGGTGCTCCGGTGCGCCGTGCGGGCCGGCGAGCACGCGCAGCGTCCAGTCCGCACGCAGCGCGGGCAGCAGCGGAGCTACGTCGAGAGGCGCCGCCAGGTTCTCGGGCCGCCCCAGCGGGAGCTCGTCCCCGGCGAGCAGCGCCCGCCCCGACATCCCGCCGAATCCGCCGAGCAGGAAGGTCGAGCGGCTGCCGAGATCGGCCGGCACGGCGATGCCGCCACTGACCGCGAGGTAGCCGCGCAGCCCCGGCTCGCCGCACGGGCCGAGGTCGAGAGTGCAGCCCGCGGGAGCAACGGTGACGATCCCCGGGCGGACCGGCCGGCCGTCCAGGGTCGCCTGCCGCGCGGCGCCGGTGACGCAGATCAGCCTGCGATCGGCGAAGCGCAGCACCGGCCCGGCGAGCACCGCCTCGAGCCCGGCTGCCGAGGAATCGTTGCCGACGGCCGCATTGGCGAGTGCGAAGCAGAGATCGTCCCACGCGCCCGACGGCGGCACGCCGACGTGCCACAGGCCGGACCGTCCGTCGAGATCCTGCACCGTGGTCTGCACGCCCGGCGCGACCACCTCGATGCGAGCGGTGCCGATGCGAGCCGACAGCCGATCGATCACCGTCATACGGGCTGCCAGCCGAGCAACCGGAGCGGGGTGGGGTTCCAGCCGTTGCACGGGTTGTTCAGCTGCGGGCAGTTGCTGATGAGGACCAGCAGGTCGCGCTCGGCCCGCACCTCGACGTACTTGCCCGGGGCCGATACCCCGTCCTCGAAGGTCAGGCCCCCGGACGGGGTCACCGGCACGTTCATGAAGAAGTTGATGTTGTGCGTCATCTCCTTCGCACCGATGCCCCACGCGGCCCCGTAGCGCAGGAAGGTCTCCCGGCACGCGTGCTGATGTCGGGTGTGCATGCCGTACCGGACGACATTGGACTCCTGAGCGCACGCACCGCCGATCGTGTCGTGCCGGCCGCACGTGTCGGCGCTGATCGTGGCGAGGACGTCGAGGCGCGACGACATGAGCCGCGACCCGGTCGTCAGGTACACCGCGCCCTGCTCGCGGACGGTGTCCATCGCGCTGTAGCGGTTGCCGATGTCGGCCGCGTCGAAGAACAGCGTGTCGGCCGCCTGGTTGCCGCACAGGTCGACGATGCGGAACCGGCCGCCCTCGGGGATGACACCGGCGTACCCGTCGCCGGCGGCGACGGTGACGTCGAGCGAGGTCCGGGCCTCGGCGACGGCGGTCACGCGAACACCGCCCTGGCGGCGGCGAGGGCTCGCCCGCTCTCGGCCCGGAACGTGACCGACGGGTCGTCCGGCCCGAACGGCTCGCCCTCGAGCACCTCGGCCAGGACGGCCGCGGGCTCCCAGCGGTCGTCCATGGGATGCGGCGCCGTCGACATCACGACGAGGACGTCCAGCTCCGCGCGCAGGGTCACCCAGTCACCCGCACTCGCATGGCCGGGGACGAACGCGAGCGAGGCCGCGTCGTCGTCGGCCGGCTGCACCTTGCTGAAGAAGTTCACACAGGCATGCAGGTCGGCCGGCCCACGACCGTGCTTGATCAGTTCACCGACCAGGCCGGTGCGCGCCGAGCGCCGCCAGCCGTTGCGGTCATCCGCATACGACGACGGACCGAAGCGCTCGAGGTGCACGTCGAGCGAGTGGCCGCCCAGGCAGTCGTGCCACCCGAGCGACGACCCGGTGACCGAGCACAGCGCCGCGGCGCGGTCGGACATGAGCACCATCGGCGCATGGACGCGCGCGCTCATCTGCGCCTTGAGCGTGTCGGGGACGTTGAGCCGGTCGACCGGGTCGCCCGCGGCGAACAGCAGGGTCGAGCAGTTGGCCCCGGCGCCCTGCGCTGTCAGCTTCAGCACGCGTCCGCGGCGCAGTTGCAGCGACCACGCGGCGCCGCCCGGGATCTCGTGGGCGAGTAGCGAGGTCATTCGGCGCCCTCGAGTGCGAGAGTCCCGCCCAGGTGGTTCATGCCGGGGGAGGGGTCCAGTTCGGCGGCCTCCGAGCGCAGCTGCCGACGCTGCACGACGAACGCGAGCGCACCGACGCCGATCGCGCCGCCGAGGAACAGTTCGGGGAAGTACTGCAGGTACCAGTCGGTGCCGAACACCTTCGCCCGCGGCCAGCCGAGGTTCACCGCCATGAGCGCGCCCCAGACGATCGCCACGATGTTGACCGGGACGCCCCAGCGGCCGAGGGAGAACAGGCCGGTCTCACCGGCGGGCTCGTCGAGCTGGTTCGGCCAGCCCTTGAGCCGGCGCAGCAGCAGCGGGATCGTCACCATCAGGTAGGCGATGTAGAGCAGCATGATGCAGACGCTCGACAGGGCAAGGAAGACGGCGCCGTTCTTGACGTTCACGTACAGCAGGCCGACGGTCAGCAGCCCCACCAGCACCGCCGGACGGATCGGCGTGCCGGTACGGCGGTTCACCTTCGCCAGGCCGGCCGAGAACGGCAGCACCCGGTCGCGCGCCATCGAGAACATCATGCGGGTGGTGGCGGTCTGGATGGCGAGCGTGCAGACCGAGACCGCGATCGCGACATCGACGAGGAACACCCGGCCGAGGGTGTCGCCGAGGCGGCTGGTCAGCACGTAGGGCAGGCCCTGGGCCGGGTTGCCGAGGCTGCCGTCGGTGGTGCTCGGCGCGGCCATCAGCGTCGCGAGCAGCATGAACGCGCCCCCGACGCCTGACACCACGAGCGCGCGGATGATCGTGCGCGGTGCCGTCCGCCGCGGGTTCTTGGTCTCCTCCGACAGCTCACCGGCGCTGTCGAAGCCGACCATCACGTACGCGGCCATGAGGCCGGAGATGATGAACGACCAGAGGTAACCGCCGCCGTGGCCGACGCCCTCACCGGTGTGCAGCACGATGCCGGGGCCGCGCTTGGCGTGCGCGAACAACGCGATGCACAGCAGCACCACGCCGACGAGCTCGCAGGTGACGCCGACGCTGTTGATGACGGACATCACGCGGATCCCGACCGCGGTGATCGTCGTCGTGACGACCAGCAGCAGGCTGCCGAGGATCACCGCGTTCTCGGTCGGGTTGGCGACGAGGTCGAACCCGCTCCAGATCGCCGGCAGGACGATCTCGAGTGCGATCGCAGCGGCGGCCACGGTGACCACCTGCGCGACGAGCATCAGCCACCCGGCCATCCAGCCCCACACCGCACCACCGAGGCGCGTGGCCCACTGGTAGATGCACCCGCTGATCGGGTAGCGCGCCGCGAGTTCGCTGAAGCACAACGCCACGAGCAGTTGCCCCACGAAGACGATCGGCCAGGTCCAGAAGAAGGACGGGCCGCCGAAGCCGAAGCCGAAGCTGAACAGCTGGAACACCGTCGTCAGGATCGACACGAACGAGAAACCGGCGGCGAAGGATCCGTAACTGCCGATGCTGCGGTGTAGCTGTTGCGTGTACCCGAAGCCCTGCAGGTCGTCGGCGTCGGATCGGGCTGCCTGCGGTACGTTCGCGAGCGCTGTCATTCGCGGCCTCCGTGCGGATGCCCGAACCGCGCGCACGGCCCGGGCCTGGTTGGCCTCCCGGGCTTTTCTCCCGCCGTGGAACGAAGATCGGGCCGCGATGCCCGTCCTCGCCTGCATCTCTCGGACCAGGCCCGGCAACCGCCGGCGGAACCCTAGACGCGCCCCGCACTGGTGCGGGTCGAGGGTCAGCTAACCGGCAGGTCGTTGCACGGTCAGGTCGGGTTCGTAAACACCGTGTGTCGGGGTCCCGGCCGGCCCTGCCTACATTGGTGGAAGTTGGACAAGCCGCTGCCGAGGAGTTGCCGTGACCGATCCCGCCGCGTCACCCGCAGGCCCGCCGCCACTGCGCGACGAGCTGACCGACCAGCACGGCAGCCACGACCTGGACGAGCGCGGGGTACGTTCCGGGCAGGCCCTCACCGTTGCGGAAGTGGCGGCCCGCCACCCGCGCGGCTCCGACGCCGGTGCGGGTGAGGACGGACGCGGCAACAAGTGGCTGACCCTCGTCGCGGTCTGCCTCGGCACGTTCATGCTGTTGCTCGACGTGACGATCGTGAACGTCGCGTTGCCCGACATCCAGACCACGCTGCACGCGAGCTTCTCCGACCTGCAGTGGATCGTCGACGCCTACGCGCTCTCCCTTGCCGCGCTGCTGCTCACCAGCGGCAGCCTCGCCGACCTCTACGGGCGGCGCAGGCTCTACGTGCTCGGCCTGGCGATCTTCACCCTCGCCTCGCTGGTGTGCGGCCTCGCGCAGACCACCCTGATGCTGGAGCTCTCCAGGGTCGTGCAGGGCATCGGCGGCGCGATCATGTTCTCGGTCTCGCTCGCGCTGCTGGCCGACGCCTTCCGCGGCTCCGATCGTGGCGTTGCCTTCGGCGTCTGGGGCGCGGTGACCGGCCTGGCTGTCGCGATCGGCCCGCTGCTCGGCGGCGTCCTGACGTCAGGGCTGTCGTGGCGCTGGATCTTCTTCGTCAACCTGCCGATCGGCATAGGGGCGACGGTCCTCGTCGTCATGAAGGTGCGGGAGTCGCGCGCACCGCATGCGCGACGTCCCGACTGGCCTGGCTTCGTGCTGTTCACCGTCGCGCTGGCGAGCCTGGTGTACGGCCTGATCGAGTCGAACGAACGGTCCTTCGGTGACGGCCGGGTGATCGCGGCGCTCGTCGGCGCCGGCGTGCTGCTCGTCGCCTTCACCGTCGTCGAGTCTCGCCGCTCGTCGCCGATGCTCGACCTCACGCTGTTCCGCAAGCCGACGTTCACGGGTGGCTCCGTCGCGGCGTTCGGGTTGAGCGCCTCGTTGTTCTCGCTGTTGCTCTACCTGGTGCTCTACCTGCAGGACGTGCTCGGGTTCAGCGCGTTGCAGACCGGCCTGCGGCTGCTGCTGATCTCGGTGGGCATTCTGACCACCTCGACCGTCGCCGGGCGGCTGACGTCGCACGTCCCGGTGCGCTTTCTCATCGGCCCCGGCCTGGCTCTCGTCGGTGTCGGGCTGCTGCTGATGCGCGGGCTGACGGCGAGTTCGGAGTGGACGCACCTCGTTCCCGGCATGCTCGTCGCGGGCGCCGGCGCCGGACTGGTCAACCCGCCGCTCGCCTCGACGGCCATCGGTGTCGTGCGACCGGAGAACGCGGGCATGGCGTCCGGCATCAACTCGACGTTCCGGCAGGTCGGCATCGCGACCGGTATCGCCCTGCTCGGGACGCTGTTCACGAGCAGGGTCACCGAGACGATCATGGCGGGCGTGCACAAGATCCCGCAGGTCTCCGGGCAACAGCTCGCGACCGCCGTGAAGTCCGGCGCCAGCCAGCAGGCGTCAGCCGCCGTGCCGCCGGACGTCCGCGGTCAGGTCACACTGCTCACCCGGCAGGCGTTCGTCGCGGGGCTGGACCGGATCTTCCTGGTCGGTGCGCTCATCGCGTTCGGGTCGGCGGTGATCGCCTTCGCCGCGATCCGCAGCAAGGACTTCGCCGCCCAAGGCCACGAGTGACAGGGCGGCTCAGCTCTGTTCGCGCATGGCGCGCAGGCTCTCCTTCAGCGACCCCATCGTGGCGAGGACGGCGGTGGGCTCGTAACCGCAGTGCGCCATGCAGTTGTTGCAACGCTCGTCCCTGCCGCGGCCGTAGGAATCCCAGTCGGTCGTCTCGATGAGCTCCTTGTACGTCTTCACGTAACCGTCGGCCATCAGGTAGCAGGGCCGCTGCCACCCGAGCAGCGAGTACGACGGGATCGCCCAGGCCGTGCAGTCGAAGTCGCGCTTGCCCTCGAGGAAGTCGAGGAACAGCGGGGAGTGGTTCAGCCGCCACCGCTTGCGGTTGCCGTTGGCGAAGGCCTTCGAGAACAGCTCGCGGGTCTCGGTGACGCCGAGGAAGTGGTCCTGGTCGGGCGCCTTCTCGTAGGCGTAGGCCGGCGAGAGCATCATGCTGTCGACCTGCACCTCGTCGTTGAGGAAGTTCAGCACGTCGATGATCGTCTGCGGCGTGTCGGTGTTGAAGAACGTCGAGTTGGTCGTGACGCGGAAGCCCTTCTCCTTGAGGAACCTGATCGCGGCGACCGCCTCGTCGAAGACGCCCTCCTTGGCGACCGACTCGTCGTGACGCTCGCGCAGGCCGTCGATGTGGATCGCGAAGGAGAAGTACGGGGAGGGCGTGAAGTTGAACTTGTCCCACCGCTTGCGGACGAGCTCGGCATTCGTGCAGAGGTAGACGTACTTCTTGCGCTTGACCAGCTCCTGCACCATCACGTCGATCTGCGGGTGCATGAGCGGCTCGCCGCCGGCGATGGAGACCATCGGCGCGCCGCACTCCTCGAGGGCGGCGACGGCCTGCTCGACAGGCATCCGCTGGCGCAGCACATCGTGCGGCTGCTGGATCTTGCCGCACCCGTTGCACTTGAGGTTGCAGGCGAACAGTGGCTCGAGCTCGACGATCAGCGGGAACTTCTCGCGCCGCCGCATCTTGTTCTGGAACAGGTACCAGCCGACGCGAGCGCCTTGGCGAAGTGGAATGGGCATCAGCCGGATACTCCTCGGGGCAGGGTGAAGGTGAGGTTCTCCTCGACGACGACGCGTTCGTCGATGTCGACGGGGCCTAGGGCACGCAGCATCTCGACGAGCTCGTCGACGAGATGCGGGGGGGCGGACGCCCCCGCGGTGATGCCGACGCGGCTCGCGCCGTGCAGCCACGACGGCAGGATGTCGGTCGCGTCCTCGATCAGATGGGCCTCGGTACCCGCGGCCTGCGCGACCTCCACGAGGCGCTGGGAGTTCGAGGAGTTCGCCGAGCCGATCACCAGCAGCAGGTCGCAGTCAGGCACGATGGCCTGCACCGCGCGCTGCCGGTTGGTGGTGGCGTAGCAGATGTCGTCGGTAGGGGAGGACTCGATCAGCGGGAAGCGCCGCCGCAGCGCGGCGACGGTGGCCGCCGCATCGTCGACCCCGAGTGTCGTCTGCAGGACGAATGCCACCCGGGACGGGTCCTCGACCTCGATCGCCGCGGCCTCGGCGGCGTCCTGCACCAGCCGGATCTGCCCGGGTGCCTCGCCGAGCGTCCCTTCGACCTCGTCGTGGCCGGCGTGCCCGACCAGCAGCACCTGCTCGCCGCGCCCGACGAATCGCTTCGCCTCGCTGTGCACCTTCGCGACGAGCGGGCAGGTTGCGTCGATCGCGTTCAGGCCCCGGCGTTCGGCCTCGATCCGCACTGCGGGAGCGACGCCGTGCGCCGAGAACACCACGGTCGTGTTGTCGGGCACCTCGTCGAGTTCGTCGACGAAGACCACGCCGCGCCGTTCGAAGTCCTTGACGACATGCGCGTTGTGCACGATCTGGCGACGGACGTACACCGGGTGCGGGTAGCGCTGCAGCGCGATGTTGACGATGTCGATGGCACGCTCGACGCCCGCGCAGAACGAGCGCGGCCCGGCGAGCAGCACCGTGCGTGGCGCCGCGAGTGCCGCCCACGGCCCGAGCGCCCGGCCGACCTGCCGCAGCGTCGCGAGCGCCTTGGCGCCCGCCGGAACCGTGCGCAACCGCGCGATGGGCGTGTACGCGGTGTCGGCCACCACCCGGACGACCGCGACCGGCCGCTGCCCGGGCAGGGCCTGGGCGGCGCGCACCAGCGATGCCGACTCCATGTCGACCGCGATGGCTCCCGACGCCGCGAGCTTCTCGCGCTCGTGCCAACTGGTCACGATGTGGTCGGTGCTGACGATCGGCCCGGTGCGTACCCGCAATCCGAGCCGGCGCAGCTCGGCGACGAGCGGGGCGGCGCCGCGCAGCGCGATGCGGTCGGCGCCGTCGCGAACCTCGGTGGCCACCACGACGTCGCCGGGGCGCAGCCCGGGGTCGAGCCCGCCCGCAACCCCTGCGACCGCGACAGCACCCGGTGCGAGCCGGTGCAGCCGCGGCAGCCAGTGCGCCACCTTGGCCGGCCCCATGCCGCAGCGCTCGAGCACGGTCGTGGGATCGGTGCCGAGCAGCGACAGGTACTCGGCACGCAGTGCGGCGACGACGACAAGGGGAGCGCTCATGTCACCGCCGCCAGGTATCGGGAGTACCGGCCCAGCGCGCTCACGGGGAACACGATCCGGTACATCTCGTAGTTGATGTAGAAGTCGCCGGGGAAGCCGGTACCGGTGTAGAGCGGTTCGTCCCAGCCGCCCTCGGCCTGCTGCGTGTCGATCAGCCACTGGACGCCACGCTCGACGGCCGCCGTCGAGGGGTCGACGGCCAGCAGCGCGAGCAGGGCCCATGCGGTCTGCGATGCCGTCGAGTCGCCGCGACCGCGCCACGCGTCGTCCCGGTAGGAACGCAGGTCCTCGCCCCAACCGCCGTCGGCGTTCTGGTGCCGCTCGAGCCAGGCGACCGCCCGCCGGATCGCCTGGTCGGTGCGCGGGATGCCCGCCTCGACCAGCGCGGGGACCACCGCACCCGTGCCGTACACGTGGTTCGCGCCCCAGCGTCCGAACCACGAACCGTCGGCCTCCTGCGCGTCGAGCAGCCACCGGACGCCGCGGCGAGCGGGTTCGGAGTCGGCCTGCCCGACCCGCCCCAGCATCTCGACGACGTGCGCGGTGACGTCGGCCGACGGCGGGTCGATCACCGCACCGAAGTCGCAGAACGGCAGCTTCTCGACGAGCCGGCGGGTGTTGTCGGCGTCGAACGCGCCCCATCCGCCGTCGGCGGACTGCATGCCGAGCACCCAGTCGACGCCGCGCTCGATCGCCCCGGTCACGCCGGGCAGTGCGCGCACGCGGTCGAGGGACAGCACGACCTCGGCGGTGTCGTCGATGTCGGGATAGCCGTCGTTGGCGAACTCGAAGGCCCAGCCCCCCGGTGCGAGAGCCGGCCGTTTGACCGACCAGTCGCCCGTGACCGCGATCTCCTCGCCGAGCATCCAGCGCACCGCGCGGACGACCGCCGGGTCGTCGGGGGCGATCCCGGCATCGAGCAGCCCGATGACCGCGAGGCAGGTGTCCCACACCGGCGACTGGCATGCCTCGAGCCGGCGCACCTCGCCCGCGGCGGTCTGCTCGCGGATCAGGAAGCCCTCGAACCCCTCGATCGCGGCAGCCAGGGACGGGTGGTCGAGGGGGTAGCCGAGCAGGTGCAGCGCGAGGACCGAGTACACCCACGGCGGCTGGATGCCGCCCCAGCCGCCGTCGGCCTCCTGGCGGGCGAGAATCCATTCGGCCGCACGCCGCAGCGCGAGTTCACGGCCGGGCTGCACCGGCGACCGGTCGTACACCTTGAGGGCCCGGTCCAGCACGCCGAAGGCTCGTGCCACCAGGTCCCGGGGAGCGCGCCGGGACGCGGCAGGGGCGTGCAGCTCGTCCAGGGTGAAGGGCAACGGGCGCACCGGTCGCAGCGTCGCGACAACGGTGATCGGGACGACCGTCTGCCGCGCCCAGCATCCCCAGTCGTAGACGTTCAGCGGCGCCCACGAGGGCAGCAACACGATCTCGGGGGGCATGGCCGGCAGGTCGTCCCACGACCACTCGCCGAACAGTGCGAGCCAGATGCGGGTGAAGACCCGGCTCGCGGCGATGCCGCCGTTGCCGACGACGAACCGGCGGGCGAGTCGCAGGTGCGGCTCGTCGACCGCGTCACCGGCGAGCCGCAGCGCCGCATAGGCCTCGATCGTCGTCGACAGATCGCCCGGGCCGCCCTCGAACGTCGCCCAGGTGCCGTCGGCACGCTGCTGCGAGCGGATCCAGCGCGCCGCGGCCTGCAGGTCGTCCGGTCGAAGGATCCCGAGGAACTGCCGCATCAGCAGGTCCTCGGCGTCCATCGTCACGTTGGTGCGCAGCTCGCCCTTCCACCAGCCGTGCGGCGACTGGCGCTCGACGAGGTGGTCGCACGCGCGCTTGACCGCGGCAGCAGCGGACTCGCGACTGCCGGGACTGTCGGGACGGATCTGTGCGGTCAACGCTCCTCCTGTCAGCGGTCGCGGTCGACGATGTACGCGGCGACGGCCGCGAGCTCGGAAACCGCGGGCTCGGCCAGCCCGTGGCCGGCGAGCTCGTCGAGCGCCCTCGTCAGCCGCGCTTCGGCCTCCTGGATCGCCCAGTCGAGCCCGCCGGATTCCTTGATCAGTCCGGTAGCCAGGATGACATCGTCCTCGTCCTCATGCCGTCCGGCAGCGAACATCTCCGCGAGCTGGCGGCCCGCGGGGGTGTCGCTCGTCAGGGCGGCGACGATGGGAGCGCTGCGCTTGCCCGCGCGCACGTCGGACGACGACGACTTGCCGGTGCGCGCGGGGTCACCGACGACGCCGAGGACGTCGTCGACGAGCTGGAAGGCGATGCCGAGTTCGTGCCCGAAACGCTCGAGGGCGCGCACCGTGGTGTCGGGCGCGCCGGCGGCGAGGGCGCCGACGGAGGTCGCGCACGCCAGCAAGGCGGCGGTCTTGCCGGCCTCCATGTCCAGGACCTCCTGCAGCGAGACGCCGTCGCGGCCCTCGAGCCACAGGTCACGGGACTGCCCGCTGATGAGCAGCTGCGTCGCGTTCAGGATGTGCGGCAGGCTGCGCCGCCCCTCGATGCCGGTCTCGTCGAGCACCTGCATCGCGAGCGTGAGCATCGCGTTGCCCGCGAGGATCGCGTCCCCGTCGCCGAACACCAACCACCCGGTCGGGCGGTGCCGCCGTTCGAGGTCGCGGTCCATGACGTCGTCGTGCAGCAGCGAGAAGTTGTGCACCAGCTCGACCGCCACGGCGGCCGGCAGGCCGAAGCGCGAGGTGCCGATCGCGGCCTCGGCGGAGAGGATCGCGAGCGCGGGCCGGATCGCCTTGCCGCCGGGCTCGGTCGGGTTGCCCTCTGCGTCGCACCACCCCATCTGGTACGACGCGATCAGCCGCATCCGATCGTCGGCGAGCGTGCCGATCGCCGCGCGCAGCGCCGGCTCGACGAGGTCGCGGGTGCGGGCGAGCAGCTGCGGAACGATCTGGCTGTGTTCGAGCTGGCGTGTCATCAGTCGAACTCCATCGCCTTGTCGGGGGAGAGCCCGGTGGCCGCGTCGGCGGCAGCCACGCCGCTGCGTACCGCGCTCTCCATGGTGTCTGGCCACCCGGTGTCGGTCCAGGCTCCGGCGAGCTGGATTCCGTCGGGGCCCTCGGACGTGCCCGGGCGTTTCGCCCAGCTGCCGGCGTCCTGCCGGAAGGTGGCCCGCCGCTCGCGGGTGACGAACGAGTCGAGGACGTCGGCCCGCGCGGCGGGCGGCACCAGCCGCGCGAGTTCGGGGACGATCTGGCCGAGGACGTCCTTGGCGGGACGGTCGATGACGCCGTCTGCCGCCGAGATCGTGACCGCGAGGTACTGCGCCCCGGGCCGTTGCGCGGCGAGACCGGACGACTCGGTGCGGTCGAAGAACCACTGCACCGGCGAACGCACGGCAGCCGCGAACGGCAGGTCGGTGACCTTGCGGTCGTACACCACGTGGACGTTCACGATCGGAGACGATCCCAGATCGGCTGCCCGGGCGCTGCGCGTTTCGGCAAGGGCCGGCGCGACGCCGAAGGCCTCGCTGTGCGGAAGCGCCAGGATCACCGCCTCGGCCGCCAGCGCAGGCAGTCCTTCGATCTCGACCCGGCCCCCGGGGTGCACCGAACGCACCGCGGTGCCGGTGCGGACCTCGACGCCGGCGTCCGCGAGCGCCTTCGCCGCGGCCTCGTCGTGCAGCCGACCGAGCGGCGCAGCGGCGTAGCCGATGTCCGCGGCCTCGGCCGAGTCGAGCAATCCGGTGCGGAACACCTTGGCTGCGAGCGCGAGGGATGCCTCGTCCGGATCGAGGTTCAACGTGGCGGTCGCGATGACGCCCCACAGCGCATCGATGGTCGCCGTGTTCTGGCCGTGTGCGCGCAGGAAGGCCCCGAGAGTGTCGCGGTCGAGGCTGCGGTCGGCGGGGTCCAGCCGGCGCAGCGCCAGGGCGCCGCGCGGGATTCGGGCTCGGTCGGCCGGCGCGAGCACGCCGTACCGGGACAGCGCGGCACTGAGGTGCAGCGGAGCGGGCAGCTTCGCGCTGCGGCGCAACCGGGCGCTGCTGCCGTCGGGGGCGAGCACCGGGATGTCGAGACGCGGCTGCAGCACGACGTGGTCCTCGGCGTCGATGCGGCCGAGCAGCCACCGGTAGGCGGAGCAGCAGCGCAGGAAGACGTGCTGGCCGTTGTCGACCGAGAGCCCGTCGCGGGTGAACGAGAACGCCGCGCCGCCGAGCCGCGGTCGCTTCTCGACGAGAGTGACCTGGTGGCCGAGGTCGGCGAGCCGGAGCGCTGCCGAGATGCCGGCGAGGCCGCCCCCGACGACGACCGTCGCGCTCATCGGGTCCGCGCCCCGGCCAGCGAGCGGGCCGCCACGCGCAGCTTGTCGCGGGTGGGCAGCGAGGTGCGCTGGCGCATGATCGTCGACGGGTCGGCGGCCATGCGCCGAAGCAGCTCGGAGTAGATCCCCGCCATCGCGCCGCAGCACGCGGCGCTGCGCCGGTCGAGCAGCGGCAGCAGTTGCAGGCCGCGGTCGTACCAGCCCCACGCGCGCGCCGCCTCGAACCGGATCACCTCGGCCAGTGCCCCCTCGCACGGGTCGAGGCGGCCGTCGTCGGCGAGGGTGATCGTCGCGCCGAACAGGGCGAGGTCGTGGGACGGCAGGTACTGGCGGCCGTTCACGTGGTCCTCGCGCACGTCGCGCAGCACGTTGGTGAGCTGGAGCGCGACGCCGAGCGCGTCGGCGAGGTCGGCCGCGCGTGCGGTCTCGGCCGCCGACAGCTGGGGCGCGAACACGCCGAGGGACAGCCGCCCGATGGAGCCCGCGACGCACCGGCAGTAGTGGACGAGGTCGTCGATGGTCTCGTAACGCCGGCCCTCGACGTCCATCTCGCAGCCGTCGACCAGTTCGCCGAACGCCGCGAGGGGGATCGGCAGCCGAGCGGCCGCGTCGGCCAGTGCGACGGCGACCGGATCGTCGTCGAACCCGCCCGGATCGGTCGCGACCTTGCGGGCGTCGGCGAGCAGTCGCCGCTTCTCGTCAGCCGGAAGCGAGCCGTCGCCGATGTCGTCGATACGTCGCGCCATCGCGTAGACGGCCGACAGCGCGGAGCGCTTCGGGGCCGGCAGCAGCCGGATGCCCCACGAGAAGTTGCGCGCCTGCTCGCGGGTGATCCGCTCGCATTCGGCGTAGGCCGCCGCGACTGAGTTCATCGTGATCATCGTCGCACGGTGAGCTGCGCCGCGTACCGCAGCGTGCTCGCCCTGCTCGGCGCCAGGTGGCGCGCGAGGACGTCGTGGTCGCCGCCGCGCAGCGCGGCGATCGTCGCGCGGCCGCCGGCCGCGTAGCCGGTCACGGCCAGTCGCGCCCAACCGTGCAGCGATCGGATCAGCGGTCCGGCCTGCACGAGCATCGCCTCGGCGCGCCCGACCTGGCGCGCGACGACCGTGCGTACCGCGAGGGACGTCGTCACGGTCGTCAGGTCGTCGCGGGTCACGCCGGCCTCGCGCAACTCCGCGGCGGGCAGGTAGACCCGGCCCGCGAGCGCGTCCTCGCGCACGTCCTGGCAGTGCTCCAGGACCTGCAGGGCGTTGCAGACGGTGTCCGAACGGCCGATCGCCGTCGCGTCGTCGACGCCCGCGACGGCGAGCACGATCCGGCCGACCGGCGCCGCCGAGAAGCGGCAGTACTCGAGCAGGTCCTCGAAGTGCTCGTAGCTGCTGGTGAGCTGGTCGCGACGGTTGGCCTCGACCAGGTCCAGCAACGGCGCCGTACCGAGTCCGTGGTCGCGGACGAGCGGGAACAGACCACGCACCGGAGCGAGCTGCGCTCGACCGCTGGGAAGCGCACGAATGTCGTCCGCGACCGCGGCGAGCATCGCGAGCCGGTCGCCGCGTGCCTCGTCGCCGACGTCGTCGACGAAGCGAGCGAACAGGTAGGCCCGGGTGAGGTCGTCCCGTACGCGCCGCGGGAGCAGGCGCAGCGCGACCGGGAAGTTCTCGGCGGACATCCGCCGCAGGGAACCGGCCGCGACGCGCGACAACTCGGCGCCGTCGTTCGGCGCGGGGCTCGCGACTGCGTGCGGCTCGACGTTCACGTTGGGCTCCCCGGCCGACACCTTCACCCGTCCCCGGCTAGAACAGGTTGCAACTTGTTAGCTGGGCTAACGTTCTCACCTTTTCTATCAGACAAGGTGTCACCGTTGCAGGCTACCGCGCTGATCGCGGGCCATCCGGGTCATTCGGGCCATTCGGACGAGCCGCCGCGGTCAGAGTTCGAGGACGAGCCCTTCGTGGGCCGCGACGACCTGGACGCCGGTGCCCTCGGCGGCGCGACGGACCTCGGCGGAGTAGCGGTCCAGATCCGCGTCGGAGTGCGAGGGGTCGTGGTGGAACAGCACCAGGCGCTTCGCGTGCGCGGTCCGCGCGACCAGCAACGCGTAGTCGAGCGTGCAGTGCCCCCAGTCGCGCTTCTGCCCGAACTCCTCCCGGGTGTACTGCGAGTCGTGGATCAGCACGTCGACGCCGTTCGCGAGTTCGAGCACGTTCTGCGCCACGGTGTCGAGCGAGGCGGGTGCCTGGTGGTCGGAGATGTACGCGACGCTGCCGCGTGCTGCCTCGACGCGGTAGCCGACGGTCGGGCCGCAATGCGGCACCGGGCGAACGGTCACCTTGCGCCCGCCGAGCGCGAACGTCTCGTCGGTCGCGTCGTGGAAGGTGACGTCACCGGCGAGGTCGCTGTAGCGCACCGGAAAGTAGGGCGGGCGCATCAGATCCGCGAAGACCTCGGCGAGCGGTCCGTCGTCCTGGTGCGGTCCGTACACGTCGAGGCGGGCACCGGCCACGTGCACCGGGGCGAAGAACGGCACGCCCTGCACGTGGTCCCAGTGGATGTGCGTGACCAGCGCAGTTCCGGCGAAGCTGCCGTCCAGGGGGCAGGTCGACCCGTAGCCGCGCAGGCCGGTGCCGAGATCGAAGAGGATCGGCTCCTCGCCGTCCTCGGTGAGGACGACCGAGGCGGTGTTGCCCCCGTAGCGGCAGTTGGCCTCGTGGAACGCCGGAGTCGATCCTCGAACGCCGTAGAAGGTGAGCCGCACAGTTCACTCCCGGGCCTCGCGCTGGTCACGCCACCGAAATGCTTCCCCAGCGGGAGTGTGCGCCGAACATCACAGCCGGTCCAACCGGCCGGGCCGGCCCGCTCAGACGTCCCAGGCCGCACCGCACTCGTCGCACACGTAGAGCAGTACCTGCCGTCCGGAGTGGTCGGCCGGCGCCCGTTCGGTGCGCGCCGCGGGACGGCCGCACTCGGGGCACGGCTCGGCGGGCCCGGGTACCGGCGGCGCGGCGGTGGCGATGGCCTTTGGCGCGGGCGGCGCCGGTGCGGCTGCTGCGGAGGCGGACGGGGCGCGATAGCCGACGCCGACCACGAGCACGCCACCGGAGGTCTGCTCGAGGGCTCGCCGCAGATCCGGCTGGTCCGTCACGTCCTCGGACCGCAGGACGACGACCACGTGCGGTGTCGAGCCGAAACTGCTCGTCATCGTGTCGGTGACCGCGGCGAGGATCGAGTCGCCGGCCCGTGACAGGACGTGACCGTGGATCGGGTGGTGGGCGGTGGACACCGGCACGGCGCCGTCGGGCAGGGCGGCGAGGACGGAAGGCGGCAGTGCGGTCATCGGGGGTGGGCCGTCCGGGCCGTGCGCGTGATGGCCGTGCGGCTCGGGCGGGTGATGGCCGTGCGGCTCGGGCGTGTGATGGCCGTGCGGCTCGGGCGCGGGGGGGCCGGACCCGAGGTCGGCCGAGGTCACGACCGTGCCGTACAGGCGGTGGATGTCGTACAGCGCGATCGCCCGCGACGCCTCGATCGGGTCCCACACGCAGTCCTCGACCACGACGACGGCGAACCCCGAACTCGCAGCCTCGACGGCGGTGGCGCGCAGCCGCCCGCTCGCGGCGCCGCCGCAGAGCACGAGCGTCTCGGCGCCGTCGCGTACGAGCAGCGGTAGCAGCGGCGTGCCGAAGAAGGCGCTGGACGCCCCGGCGTCGGACGCCGCGGCGACGACCTCGTGCACCGGCACCGATCGGGCGCGCAGCGACGCGAGCAGGTGGACGATGCGGTCGCGAACCTCGGCGGGTGCGGGCATGCCGGGATCCTCGAGATGCAGGGCGACGATGCGCCGGGCAAGCGCGGACTCGGCGCGCGGTCCGGCCGGTGCGAGCTCGTGGTGCCGGTCGGCGTCGGTCAGATAGGCGTCCCAGACGCGGGGGTTCATGCCTGTTGCCTGCTTTCGGTGGGGGGTTCGGGCACCGGGTCCACTCTGCCTCGCCGCGCGACGGTGCCCACGGCCGGCAGCGATTGGGTGGTTCGTCCGACCAGGATCACGGCGAGGATCGGGAACGCGACGAACGACGCCAGGGCGTAGCGCACGCTCATGACCGATGCCAGCGCCCCGGCGGTCAGCGAGAACAGCGGCCGCAGCCCGAGATGGACCATCGAGAACATGGACATGACCCGGCCACGGAAGGCCTCGGGGCTGACGTGCTGCAGGTACCCGCTCAGCACCGGGATGTTGAGCGAGAAGCCGAGGCCGATGGGAACCGCGAAGGCCGCGGCGACGACGAGGCTGCCGGCGGCCGCGGTCGCGACGACGCCGACCGCCTGCAGGACGAACGCGGCGGCGATGAGCCGCATGCCGGAGATGCGCCGTCCGAGGCGACCGAAGAACAGCAGGCCGATCGTCGCTCCCGCGGCGTACCCCATCACGAGCACACCTGCCGAACCCGAGCCGTGGCCCGGCAGCCGCCCGACCAGCTCGGGCGCACTCGTGCGCAGCGCCTCGACCGAGGCATTGCTGAGCGCGACGGCGACGAGCACCGCGAGCATGTCCGGCGAGCGCAGCACCAGGCGCAGGCCGGCAGCGCCGGATCCGCGCAGGGCGACTCCCCGCCCCGAAGTGGGCAGCGGCACGCCGCGCAGGGCGATCATCGCGAGCAGCGGTCCCGCGAAGGACAGGGTGTTGAGCGCGAACGCCAGGCTGTAGCTGCCGAACGAGAGCACGACCGCCGACAGCGCCGAGCCGGCCACCTGCCCGATGTTGAACTGCAGCGTGTTGACCGCCGTCGCGTGTGCGATCTCGTCCTCGTCGACGAGCGCCGGCAGCAGTGCCGCGAGCGCGGGCTTGGCGATCGCGTACGAGCAGCCGAGCACGGTCGCGAGGCAGATCAGGGTCATCGCGTTCATTCGCCCGGCCATCGTGAGGCCGGTGATGAGCGCGGCGGCCACCAGCGACACGCTCTGCGACACCACGACGACCAGGCGGCGGTCGAACCGGTCCGACAGCATGCCGCCGACCATCGACAGGGCGAAGATGGGCGCGAAGGTGGCGAAGTTCAGCACGCCGACCATCAACGGCCGGTGCGTCAGGTCCAGAACCAGCACCGAGGCCGTGACGTTCTGCAGCCAGGTACCGACGTTCGAGACCAGGCCGCCGGCCCAGTACGCGCGAAAGCGCGGCCGGAGCAGCAGCGGCGGCCGATCGACGGCCACGGACGGGTCCGAGTCCTGCGCGCCCGCTGCGCCCATCGCCATCACGTAAAACCCTCTCGACGTCTTGCCAGGGGGAATTTGGATACCATATCCTTCGCGGTGGTTGGGTGTGTCGTGGTTGCGCCGGGGTGTCCCGGGGCGGGCCGGCCCCGATCGTGATCGAGTGCCATCCCGTGAGCGTCCCGTGTCCCCGTTTGTGGAAGGAATCGCCGCATGACCAGCGTCCGTGCCGAGCAGCGCATCGTGACCAA
>JAVHVN010000117.1:0-9252 GCA_032160545.1 Pseudonocardiales bacterium
CACTGCTCCGGGTCGCCGGAGGGTGGCTGCCCGCCACTGGCGGCACCGTGCGGATCGAGCACTGGTCACCCGGTCGACGCGGGCGGGCCTTGCTGATCGGCCAGCGGCCCTACCTCTTCCCCGGCACCCTCGCCGACAACCTCGCCCTCGGTCAGCCGGGCCTGTCCGCGTCCCTGATGCGGGACGCGATCGCCCGCGCTCAGCTGACGGAGGTCGTGGGCAGCCTGCCCGACGGGCTGCAGACCGTGCTCGGCGAGCGCGGCTGGGGGCTGTCCGCGGGGGAGGCGCAACGGGTCGCGATCGCGCGGGCGTTCCTCAGCGACGCGACCTTCCTGATCGTTGACGAGCCGACCGCACATCTGGACCGCGACACCGAGCGCGGCCTGATCGAGCCGCTGCGGGAACTATTGGGTGGGCGGACGGCCCTGGTGGCCAGCCACTCGGACGCAGTGCTCGATCTCGCCGACTACGTCGTCACCGTCGAGGACGGGCACCTGTATGGCTGAGCTGGGTTCGACATCACCGGGCGCCCGCTTGATCACCGGGCTGGTGCTCGCGGCGATCGCAGCGGTTGCGTCCGCTGCCCTGATGGCCTTGGCCGGCTGGTTCATCGTCAGGTCGGCCCAGGCCGGCCTGTCCAGCACGTCGAACTTCTCCTGGCTGTATCCCAGCGCGGGAGTGGAGGCGTTGGCCGTCATCCGCACCGCGGCCCGGTACGGCGAGCGACTCTCGACGCACCGCTCGACGCTGGACCTGCTGGCCCGGATCCGTACCCGCCTGTTCGCGTCGGCGACCCGACTGCCCGCCGCGAAGCTGCGATCCCTGCGCAGCGGTGACCTGCTCGACCGGGTGCAGGCCGACGTCGACACCCTCGACCGGTACGTGCTCGCCGTCGCCGTCCCGGCTGTTGTGTGCACCGTCGTCGGCGCCGGCAGCCTGACCGTGTTGACGATCGTGCGCCCGGCGTTCGGCGTGGTGGCCGGTGGCCTGTTGATCCTCGCGCTCGCAGTGGACCTGACGATCGACCGCGGCAGCCGGCGCCTGGGCGGCCGGCTCGCGGTGGATCGATCCGCGACCCGCGCACGCCTCGTCGAGGCGATCGAGGGACGGGCCGAGCTGGCCGGTTACGGCGCGCGCGAACTCGCGTACGACGAACTCCGGGACAGGTTCGCCGGATTGAATGTTCCCGCTCGGCGGCTGGCGATCGGGCGCGCGAACGGGCAGGCCGTGATCGCGATCGCGGCCGGGCTCGCCGTCGCCGGGATCCTGGCCGCCGGAGTGCGCGGCCCGAAGCCACTGGATCCGGCGGTGCTCGCGTTCGCCGCCCTGCTGACGCTGGCCCTGTTCGACGCGGCGAAGGCGATCGGCTCGATCGGCCAGGAGGCCGGCCAGGCGCGGGTGGCCTGGCACCGCTTGCGCGAGGTGACCGGGCTGGCCCGGTTCGCCGGGCGCGACACCGGCATGCGGGACCGGGTCGGCGGGACGGGCGCAGCGCCGGCCGGCGCCGGCGTCACGGTCCGCGAACTCTCGGCCGGGTACGGGACGAGCCCGGTGCTCGCCGTGGCCGACCTGGAGATCGAGAGCGGCAGCCTGGTCGTTCTCCACGGACCCTCGGGTGCCGGAAAGACGACGCTGCTGTCGGTGCTCGCGGGCGAGCAACCGGCCATCGCGGGGGAGGTTCGCGTCGGCGGCGTCGACCCGTACGCCATGGGCTACGAGCAGCGCAGCGGCTACCTCGCCGTGGTCGAGGCGGACAGCGGCGTCCTGAGCGGCACGGTCGAGGACAACCTGCGGGTGGCCGATCCGGAGGCCACCGGAGCCGAGCTCGACGACGCCTTGCGCGTCGCCGTCCTGTCCGGCGTCATCGAGCGCTCCACCCAGGTCGGGCCGGGCGGCAGCTTCCTTTCCGGAGGCCAGCGCCGCCGCCTCGCCCTGGCCCAGGCCTACCTGCGCCGTCCGCAGCTGTTGTTGCTCGACGAGCCCACGGAGGGCCTGGACGATGCGATCGCCGAGCACGTGCTGGTCACTCTGCGGGCGGGTCTACCCGGGACGACGATCGTGGCGGCGATCCATGCACGCAACGCGGACGGCATCAGCGCGCACGCCGACCAGGTGATCCACCTGGCCGACGGCCGCGTCGTCGGTGAGCGACCGGCAGCGGGCCGGTCCCGAGCGCTTTTGTCCCGTTGACGACCGTGACGCGCATGCACGGTTGCGTCGCGAGCCCGTCGCCACCCGGCGCGATGGCGCCAGATTGGATCCAGACTATCGACCAGGTCTGATCACGTTCGATACCGTCCGCGGTGGCCGCGCCGGCCGACCCCCGCGCCCCCGCGGCCCAGTAAGTAACCGGAGCCCGCCGACTCCCTTTCCGTGTCGACGGGCTCCGGCTTGCCGACGGCATCAGGGTCGTCGTGCCGAGGTGGTCCAGAGCACCGTGGCCAGCAGGGCGAGGGTGCAGACGTGGACGGCGGTGCACCACAGGCAGATGGCGCCGACGCGGAACAGTTCGATCCACACCAGGTAAACCGCGCTCACGACTCCGGCGCCGGCCGCGACGAGCCGAACGCGGTCCAGGGTCGGATGCCGCCATGCCGGCGGCGTGCACAGAGCCGTCATCGCGAGGAAGTAGCCGAGACCGAGCACCGCGACCGGAACCGGCCCGATGTGCGACCACTGGCTCGTCGTCACCTTCTGGCAGTTGATGGTGGCCGATTCCGGGCACGCCAGCAGCGTGGAGGCCGTGTAGTGCTCGACGGTCAGGTAAGCCGAGATGGCCAGGCCGGCGAGCGCGACGGCGAGGGAGCCGTAACCGACCCGGCCGTCGCGGCGCGCGGACGTCTCGGCCACTGTCGCCACGGTGGCGACTACGGAAGCCTGGCCGCTGCGGCGACGACACCGGGCGCGGTGCAGACGGACGCCGGCTGGTTGCCGGTGCTCGCGCACACCGCTGCCGTGATGACGTTGGCGGTGCCGTCGATCGCCTTGGCGATCGCGGACGTCGGATCCGTCAGGGCGGCGGCGATCTGGGCCTGGGTCTTGCCCTGCAGGACGGCCGGGCTGTACGAGGCGCCCGAGATGAGGAACTTGCCGCCGATGTCGATGAACGGGATGCCCCCGCTGGGGTCGTACTTGGTCATGAGCGCCTGGTCGGCGGCGCTCAGGGTGTCGAGCGGCGTGTAGCTGCCGTTGACGACCTGGTTGCTCTGGGTCTCGACGGCGCTGAAGGCCAGCTGGCTGCTCGTGTAGCTCGCGCCGTGGAACGTGAACGTCGCGGTGCTCGGGTACACGTCGCTGGGCGACGACGCGGTCGCGCCGAGATTGGCGAAGGTGCCGAACCTCGACAGCGCCACCACCACGCCCCACCGTTCGGCGGCGCAGTACGGGCAGTACTCCGCACCGACGTACAGGATCTGCGGCTGCCCGTTGGCGGCGGTCAGCGGCGTGCCGGTGATGGCCGTGGGCAACGTCGTGACCGATCCCGCACCGACCGTGTTCAACACGGTCGCCGGGACGGCGGTGACCTCACCGACGACGGCGGCGCTCGCAGGCGTCACGCTCTGCCCTGACGCCGGGCTGCCCGACGCGCTGCCGAGCCTCGCCCCGATCAGCACCGCCACCACGACGACGACGGCGACGATCGGGCTGAGCGTGATGAACAGCCTCCGGCGCCGCGACGAGCGGTTGCCCCCGGCTGCGGCGAGTGCCCGCTGGCCGGCCAGCCGCTTCTGCGCTTGGGTCTTCGCCGACGATCGCGGCCGGCTCGGCGTCGAATCCTTGGTTGCCACTCGTCCCATGGTCCGACAGCGCGGCAGGCAGTCCCAGTGCCGGAGCCGGTCTCTCAGAAGATGTCTAGTCGGCGCTGAACTGTTCGACAGGGACCTCGGGGAGCGCCCAACGCTGCTCGACGGCACTCACCTTCCAGTACGTGATCGCGGTCACCCAGACCACGACGAAGAGTCCGACGACGATGAATCCGACGTTCTGCAGGTTCAGACCGGCGACCCAGTTGGTCACCGGATCGGTGAGGTCGAGCTTGTCGTGCAGCACGCTGGTGAGCTCGATGGTGCCGATGAGCAGCGCGACCATGACCGACAGCCCGGTGATGGTGAGGTTGTAGTAGATCTTGCGGATCGGGTTGGCGAAGGCCCATCGGTAGGCCACGTTCATGAAGGCGCCGTCCAGGGTGTCGAACAGGCTCATCCCGGAGGCGAACAGCAGTGGCAGGACGAGGACGGCGTACCAGGGCAAGCCGCTCGCCGCACCGCTTCCGGCAAGTACCAGCAGCGTCACCTCGGTCGCCGTGTCGAAGCCGATGCCGAAGAGCAGCCCGATCGGGAACATCTGCGCAGGGTGGGTGATCGAGCGCATGAGCGGGCGCAGGATCCTGGTGATGACACCTCGCTCGTCGAGGGCCTGATCCAGTGCGTGCGCGTCGTACCCGTCCGTCTTCGCGCGCCGGTACACCCGCGCGATGCCGACGAGCGCCACCAGGTTCACGATGCCGATCAGGTACAGGAAGAAGCCCGACGCGGACGTGCCGATCAGGCTCAGCAGGTGGTGCGTGGAGGAGTTCTCGCCGCTGAGGGTGGAGACCTGCCGGGCCCCGATGGCGATCAGCGCGGCCAGTATCACCACCACGGCCGAGTGGCCGAGCGCGAACCAGAACCCCACAGACACGGGACGCTTGCCGTCCGCCAGCAGCTTGCGAGTCGTGTTGTCGATAGCCGCGATGTGGTCGGCGTCGAACGCGTGCCGCATGCCGAGGGTGAAGGCGGTGACGCCGATACCGACGCCGAACACCTGCTCGCCCAGCCGAAGATGCTGCGGAGCGACGACCACGACCAGCAGCAGCCACGCCGTGGCTGTCATTGCGAGGATCACCGCCATCATGACGGCCACGTTGCGCCATTCCAGGCGACTCAGACGGACGGACGGCGCAGCAGACGACCCCACGGGATTCCCTTTTCCAGCACCTCGCGGACAGGATGAACCAGCACCATGGCCGGTCTCCTGGCTCGCAGACCCGGATCGCTCCGGTACCGGACCCGCCTTCCCAGACTCTCGTCCAGTGGCTGATGGGTCCGGCAACGCTCTGCTTACAGTGGCGAGGGCCGCCTCGGCATCACACCGAGTTCCCGAACGCCATGGCGCGCTCACGCTATCGGTCGGCGTCCGGGGGCAGCAAGCAGACGCTTACTGCAATTGACAACGAGTTTCATTACGGGTTAGCTGGAGCCGGCCGAGCAGCTCGCCGGCCCGTCGCCGTGGCACGTCCGATCCGGCGATGCGCTCGCCTACAGAACGTGGGGTACCCCAGCCATGTCTCGTCGCGCGATGGTTCCGGTCGTGGCCGTGGTCGCCGCGGCGGGAGCGCTGGTACTCGCCGGTTGCAGCACGTCTCCGGTCGCGAGCAAGGCCGCGGTGGCCGGCGCTTCAGGCGGCGGGACGGTGATCCCGGTCGCCGCGAGCATCAACGCGTGGGGCAGCATCCTGGCCCAGCTCGGGGGCAGCCACGTGAAGGCGACCTCGATCATCACCAATCCGGACACCGACCCGCACGACTACGAACCGACCCCGGCGGACGGGCGGGTGATCGCGTCGTCGAGGCTGTTCGTCGAGAACGGCATCGGCTATGACAGCTGGGCGGCCCGCGCCGTGCAGGCGAGCCCGGACTCCGCGCGCCAGGTGATCGACGTGGGACCGCTGACGGGCACGCCGGTCGGCGGCAACCCGCACCGCTGGTACTCGCCGAGCGACGTCTCGAAGGTGGCCGACGCGATCACCGCGGACCTGACCAAGATCGATCCCGCCGACGCCGGGTACTTCACCGCCCAGCGCTCCGCGTTCGAGAACACCGCACTGGCCCAGTACCACCGGCTCATCACCGACATCAAGACCACCTATGCAGGTACGCCGGTCGGCGCCAGCGAAAGCATCTTCGCGCCGTTGGCGGACGCGCTGGGTCTCGACCTGATCACCCCGGCGAGCTTCCTGAAGGACATCAGCGAGGGCACCGACCCGTCAGCCGCGGACAAGGCCACCATCGACGCCCAGATCAGCAGCAAGAAGATCAAGGTGTACGTCTACAACAGCCAGAACTCCACGCCGGACGTATCCGCCCAGGTCGCCGCCGCCAAGAGGCAGGGCATCCCGGTAGCCTCGGTCACCGAGACCCTGTCGCCGGCGGGCGCGAGCTTCCAGGACTGGCAGTCGGCGCAGCTGAGGTCCCTCGAGGCGGCGCTGGCCAAGGCAGCCGGAAAGTGAGACGACGCGATGCGGGTGGCGCGCTGACGATCGAGGACGACCAGCCGGCGGGCGTGACACGACCGCAGCCGCCGCGGCCCGCCGGCGAGACGGCGGAGTCGGTCCCGGCCGTCGTGTCGATGGATCGCGCGGCCGTTGTGATCGGCGGCCGAACGATCTGGTCCGAGGTGTCGCTGCAGGTCCGGGCCGGTGAGTTCGTGGCGGTGCTGGGGCCCAACGGGGTCGGCAAGTCCACCCTGCTCAAGGCCGTGCTGGGGCTGATTGCGGTCAGCAGCGGACGGGCCGAGGTCCTCGGGCAGCGACCGGGCCGCGGCAACGCGGCGATCGGCTACCTCCCGCAACGCCGCGCGTTCGACCCGTCCACCCGGATCAGGGGAGTGGACATCGTCCGGCTCGGCCTGGACGGCGATCGGTGGGGCACACCGCTACCGGGCTGGTTGCGCGGCGAACGTGGGCGTGCGGCCCGCGCTCGGGTGGACGAGGTGATCGAGCTCGTCGGCGCGAGCGGCTACGCGCGCCGTCCGATCGGGCAGTGCTCGGGCGGCGAACAGCAGCGGCTGCTCATCGCGCAGGCGCTGATCCGCCGGCCGGAACTCCTGGTGCTGGACGAGCCTCTCGACAGCCTGGACGTCACCAACCAGGCCTCGGTCAGCGCGCTGATCCAGCAGGTGTGCCGCAGCCAGGGGGTCGCCGTGCTGCTCGTCGCGCACGACGTCAATCCGATCCTGCCGTACCTCGACAAGGTGATCTATCTGGCTCACGGCGGCGCGGTCATGGGGCCGCCCGAGCAGGTGATCACGGCCGACACCCTCACGATGCTCTACGACACCCCGATCGACGTGTTGCGAGACCGGGCCGGGCGCCTGGTCGTCGTCGGCCAGCCCGACACTCCCGCGGAGCACCGGCTACCGCGATGACCGGGCTGTCCTGGAATCTCGTCGACGACGTGCGCCAGATTCTGGCGTTCCATTTCATGCTCAACGCCCTGCGCGCCGGCACCATCGTGGCGGTGGTGGCGGGCGCCATCGGCTATTTCATGGTCCTTCGCCGCCAGGCCTTCGCCGGTCACACCCTCGCGGTCATCGGGTTCCCCGGCGCCGCCGGCGCGACCTGGCTCGGCATCAGCCCCGTGTTCGGCTACTTCGGCTTCTGCATCGCCGCAGCACTGGTGATCGCCGCGCTGCCGGACGGAGGGCGAGCCAACGCCGGGTTGGGCGGCTACGGCGAGGAATCGGCCGTGATCGGCACCGTTCAGGCGTTCGCGCTCGCGTGCGGGTTCCTGTTCGTCAGCCTCTACAAGGGGTTCCTCTCCGGGCTCAACAACCTGCTCTTCGGAACCATCATCGGGGTTTCCGACGATCAGGTGCTCACCCTGCTGATCTCGGGTGTCATCTGCCTGATCGTCCTGGCGCTGCTGGCCAGACCGCTGCTGTTCAGCTCGGTCGACCGGGACGTCGCGCGTGCACGTGGCGTTCCCGTCCGGCTTGTCGGTGCCGGGTTCCTGGTGCTGCTCGGCGTCGCGGCGGCCGGCACCAGCCAGGTCACCGGCAGCCTGCTGGTGTTCGCCCTGCTGGTCGCGCCCGCCGCCGCCGCGGTCCGTCTCACCGCCCGTCCGGCGCTGGGTCTCGTCCTCTCGGTGTCGATCGCCCTGGCGGTCACCTGGGTAGGGGAGGGCATCGCGTTCTTCTCCCCGTACCCGATCGGGTTCTGGGTCAGCACGCTCGCCTTCGCGACGTTCCTGCTCGCCGTCGCGTACCGCGCGGGCGCCGACCGCATCGGCAGGCGCCCGCAGCGGGGCGTGGCTCCGGACGCCGGTGCGCTCGCGGCGACGGGCACCGCATGAGGACCTCCGCCGGCCGAGCGGCCGCGAGCGACCCGATCACCGGCCTCAGCCACATGCTCGGCCACCCGTTCATCCAGCACGCCCTGGTCGCCGGCACCGCGATCGCCCTGCTGTCCGGGCTGGTCGGCTACTTCGTCGTACTTCGCGGGCAGGTCTTCGCCGGCGACGCCCTGTCCCACGTCGCGTACGCGGGAGCCCTGGCTGCGCTGGCCGCGGGGGTCGACCTGCGATTCGGACTGTTCGCCGCCACTGTCGTCGTCGGCCTCGCACTCGGGCTGCTCGGCGGACGTGGTGCGACCGATGATGTCGTCATCGGCACCACGTTCGCCTGGGTCCTCGGTCTCGGAGTGTTCTTCCTCGCGTACTACACGACCCACGCGAGCACCGGAAACGGCGCCGCGAACGTCAACGTGCTGTTCGGTTCGATCTTCGGCATCAGCGCCGGCGAGGCAGCCACCGCCGCGTGGATCGGCGCCGGACTGATCGTGGTCCTCGTCGTGATGGCCCGACCCCTGCTCTTCGCGTCGCTCGACCCCGCGGTGGCCGCCGCGCGCGGCGTGCCGGTCCGCGCGCTCGGAGCGCTGTTCCTGGCCGTCGTGGGCGCGACCGCCGCCGAAGCGACCCAGGCCGTGGGAGCGCTGTTGCTGTTCGGGCTGCTCGCCTCGCCCGCGGCGGCCGCGCAGCGGCTCACCGACCGGCCCTGGACCGGCCTCGCGCTGTCCGGCGGGTTGGCGGTGGCAGCCATGTGGGGAGGGCTCGCGCTCGCCTACGCGGCACCGCGGCTGCCCGCCAGCTTCACGATCATGTCGCTGGCTGCCGCCGAGTACGCCCTCGCCGCCCTGGCGTCCGTCGGGCTGCGCCGCGGCCGCGTCCACCGCAGCGGCGTCGCAGTCCACGCCTGATGCCTGCGGGCGACGGCGTCAGGTTCGCACCGACGTCGAACCCTCTCGACGTCTTGCCAGGGGGAATTTGGATACCATATCCTTCGCGGTGGTTGGGGGTGTCGTGGTTGCGTCGGGGTGTCCCGGGGCGGGCCGGCCCCGATCGTGATCGAGTGCCATCCCGTGAGCGTCCCGTGTCCCCGTTTGTGGAAGGAATCGCCGCATGACCAGCGTCCGTGCCGAGCAGCGCATCGTGACCAA